>JAAZKL010000229.1 GCA_012799845.1 Clostridiaceae bacterium | reverse complement strand
CTTCGCCGATTATTTCATAGATGGCCCCGACTGCGGCCTGTTCCTTCCCGGACTCGATCGTAAGGCTCATCAGCGCGTTGTTGTCCCTGTAGTAGCTTTCAACTATGGATGCGTCAAGAAATTCGACCGGAGTCGTTTTCAACGGGTCAAGGCCGATTACGTCATCGAGCCAGGTCACAGCGGCCACGCCTTCTGCGGCGGCGATTTTCGCCTTGTACTCCAGTGCTTCATGTATCGATACATTCGTGAGCATCACTCTTGCATTGGGCATCTCGCCGCCGAACTCATCCTTCATTATCCTGATCGCGGTGGTGGATTGCGCATCTGATGGCAGATAGTCCACCGTATTATAGTTAACGGAAACGAATACTGAAAGTATCCCTCCGAGAACCGCAGCGACTGCGAACAGCGCGATTATGCCCTTTTTATGGTTTATCACAGCCCGTGAAAACCATTCCATTGTATATCACCCCTTTTTGTCAGACACGATGTCGATAATTAACTCTATGTTTAGTTTATATACACTGTGGCGCAAAATCAACAAACAGATGATTATAATCTGTATGTTGCTAATCACATGACGTCGATATGTTTGATATCTGATATTTTGCGCAAAACTGACGGATAATTGTCCCATGCAGACGATATGTCAACTTTACAACATACCAGGGCAGAGCCTGCTGAGCGCTTCGCTCCTCAAAAAGCGTCATGCCTGGCAAGTCATCTGTTTATACGGTATAATGTTATTACAATGTGAGGATGAAGGATCTGCGGCAAATGAAGAAACTGGTCATTGGGATACTGGCGCACGTCGATGCGGGAAAGACTACATTATCGGAGAGCCTGCTTTATCTGAGCGGCAGGACCAGGAAACTGGGCAGGGTGGACAGGAAGGACGCCTACCTGGACAATTACGAACTGGAAAGGGCCAGGGGGATCACAATCTTTTCGAAGCAGGCGGTGTTCGATATCGGGGATGTGCAGGTAACACTGCTGGATACACCGGGTCATGTGGATTTCTCGACTGAAATGGAAAGGACGCTGCAGGTACTGGATTACGCTGTCCTGGTCATCAGCGGCGCGGACGGCGTACAGGGGCATACGCGGACGCTGTGGCACCTGCTGGATGCATATCGGATACCTGTTTTCCTGTTCATAAACAAAATGGACCAGGATGGCACCGACAGGGAAAGGCTGATGGATGGGATCAAAAAACAGCTCAGCCACGGGTGTGTGGATTTCGGTCAGGTCCATGGCCGGGATTTCATGGAACAGGTGGCTATGTGCGATGAAGAGCTTCTTTCAGCTTACCTGGAGACGGGACGCATAGATGGCGCGCAGATCAGGGAATATATCAGGAAACGCAGGCTGTTCCCGTGCTATTTCGGCGCCGCCCTGAGGCTTGAGGGCGTCGATGCCCTGATGCAGGGCCTGGTGGAATATTCGGTCATACCTTCATATCCGGATAAATTCGGCGCAAGAGTTTTCAAAATCAGCAGGGATGAACAGGGGAACCGGCTCAGCCACATTAAAGTCACCGGCGGAACTCTTAAGGTGAGGGATGTTGTCGGCAACGGGACCTGGGAGGAGAAAGTAAACCAGATCCGCATTTATTCGGGGTCGAAATTCGAAGCCGTGAATAATGCGGAAGCCGGCACCGTATGCGCGGTGGCGGGCCTGACGCAGACGAGGCCGGGAGAGGGTCTTGGCGCTGATGAAGGTATTATCGTACCTGTCCTGGAGCCTGTTCTGTCCTACCGGATCATATTGCCGGACGGGTGTGATCCGGGAGAAATGCTGCCGAAGCTGCGCCAGTTGGAGGATGAGGATCCCGCCCTCCGCATCTCCTGGGACGAACAGCTCAGGGAGATCCAGGCGAAAATCATGGGAGAGGTGCAGACAGAGGTCCTGCAGAGCGTAATAAAAGACCGGTTTGGTACAGACGTATCATTCGATGCGGGAAGGATCATTTATAAGGAGACCATTGCTGATACCGTGGAGGGAGTGGGGCATTTTGAACCGCTGAGGCACTATGCGGAGGTACATCTGCTCCTGGAGCCGGGAGAGAGGGGAAGCGGCCTTCAGTTTGCGGTTGACTGCAGCGACGATATACTGGCCGGGAACTGGAAAAACCTGATCCTGACACATCTTAAGGAAAAGGAACACAAAGGTGTCCTAACCGGATATCCCATTACTGACATGAAGATAACGCTGGTGTCGGGAAGGGCGCATATCAGCCACACGTCCGGCGGAGATTTCAGGGAGGCCACTTACCGGGCTGTCCGTCAGGGACTGATGGAAGCGGGATCGGTGTTGCTGGAGCCGTACTATTCTTTCCGGCTGGAAGTGCCGGAAAAGCTGGCGGGACATGCCCTGGCCGACATCGACAAAATGAGGGGCACATGCGCAATTTCCCGCATAGAAAACGGGACTGCGTACATTGAAGGGGAAGCCCCGGTCGCCACGATGAAAAATTACCAGAAAGAGCTGACCGCCTATACCAGGGGGATGGGAAAGATCTTCTGCAGCCTGAAGGGGTATGAGCCCTGCCATAATGCGGAAGAAGTTATAGAAATGATCGGGTACGATCCTGAGAGGGATGTGGAGAACCCGTCAGGTTCGGTGTTCTGCGCCAATGGCTCGGGATTCTTTGTGAGTTGGGACAGGGTAAAAGACTATATGCATGTGGAGAGTTACTTTAAGAAAGTCTCTCCAGGTGGGGAAATGAATGAAGATGGGGCAGGGGATGGAGACAGAGCTTCAATTATACAGGAGAAGTGGCTGGCGGCGGACGAAGTCGACAGGATCCTTACCCAAAGCTCTTTTGCAAACCAGGGAAAGAGGTCTTCGTGGAAGAAGCGGAGAAATATTTATGACAGACGTAGCGCCGACGACCCGCGCAAAGAAGCGCCGGCCAGCGGACAGGAAGAGAAGGAAGAGCGGGAAGAGTACCTTCTTGTTGACGGATATAACATCATATTCGCGTGGCCGGAACTGAAAGAGATGGCGCAGGACAACATGGACAGCGCCAGGACCAGGCTGCTGGACCTCCTGGGTAAATACCGGGGTATGCGAAAATGCCGGGTCATAGCGGTGTTTGACGCATATCGCGTCCAGAGGAGGAACGAGGATGTATTCGATTATGACGATGTCCATGTCGTGTTTACAAAGGAAGCCCAGACGGCGGACGAATATATAGAGAAGTTCGCCCATGACAACAGGAAGAGATACGACATCACTGTTGCAACATCGGACAACCTCCAACAGGTAATAATCCTGGGCGCGGGCTGCTCAGTTATGTCTGCCGGCGATCTGAAGAAAGAGATCGAAAGCCTCGACGAAAGCATAAGCAAAGCCCTGCAGGACAGGCAGGTGAGGGCCAGGAACTATGTAGGGGATCTGCTGTCCGATGAAGTAAAGGAAAGGATGAAGGAGGGCGCGGATAGTGGTACCGGGTCCGGCACTATACCCGGGAGGAACCTATGAAATATAAACTGATCACTTTGGATATCGACGGGACTCTGCTAAACAGCGCTGGTATCATGACGGCTGAGACGGTCGAGGCCGTCAGGCGCTGCAGGGATACCGGGGTCATGGTCACTATAAGCACGGGCAGGCCCATCCAGGGAGCAAGGTACTTCATTGATGAGCTTGGGCTTGATGCGCCGATCATTACCTATAACGGCGCCATGATCGTCGATGCAGTGTCCGATGAGATACTGTTCGAACAGGGCATGCTGAGGCAGGATGCCGGGCAGGTGCTCAGACTGGGGTTGGAGAGGGATACCACGATCATAGTATGGTCCTGCAACAAGCTATTTGTAAATAAAATCAATGACCACGTCAACAGTTATAAAAAACTGTCCGGCGAGGAACCCGTCGTTTTTTCCGATTTCAGCCGGATACTGGACCAGGGGGTAACAAAAATAATATGGATCGATGATGTCGACAGAATAGAAGCCTATAAAAAGGGTATAAAAGATATTGTAAATGACAGCGTGACTTACTGCACTTCACAGCCGCATTTTCTGGAGTTCTTCAACAGCAGCGTTTCAAAGGCCGCTGCCCTGGAATTCATCGGCAGGCGGTACGGCATCCGCAGGGAGGAGATGATCGCCATCGGCGACGGATTCAATGACCTGTCGATGATCGAATATGCGGGACTTGGCGTCGCAATGGGGAACGCTGCCGACGGAGTGAAGGAAAGAGCCGATCATGTGACGGCTTCCAATGATGAAAACGGCGTGGCCAGGGTAATATACAAGTTTGTACTCAAGACTGACGGGTAAATAATCCAGCGTGGCATTCTTTAGAGCTTGGCGGCGTTCCTCAACCATGGAGGAATACCTCCTGTGGAGCAACGGCACCGCGCATCTTTGCGAAGAGTGTCATTATACCAAATACAAGGAGGATAGATATGGATAACTTTACATTTTACAGCCCGACTTATTTTGTGTTCGGGAAAGACCAGGAGAATGAAACAGGCAGGTATGTGAAACGATTCGGCGGCAGCAGGGTCCTCATCCATTATGGAGGAGGTTCGGCGGTCCGGTCCGGCCTGCTTGACAGGGTGAAGACATCCCTCGAAAGGGATGGCATCGGTTTCATCGAGCTTGGCGGCGTGCAGCCCAACCCGAGGGCCGGGCTTGTCTACAAGGGAATCGACCTGTGCAGGAAGGAGAAAGTCGATTTTATACTTGCTGTCGGAGGCGGCAGCGTTATCGACTCTGCTAAGGCAATAGCGGCGGGCGTACCATATGACGGCGATTTCTGGGATTTTTACAGTGGAAAGCCCGTGACTGAAGCGTTGCCGGTAGGAACGATACTGACGATCTCAGCTGCAGGAAGTGAAGGCTCTCCGAATTCGGTCATTACGAACGAAGACGGGATGTATAAGCGCGGAGCGGCCGGAGAAGCCTTAAGGCCCGTGTTTTCCATCCTGAACCCGGCTCTGACGCAGACCCTGCCTCCATACCAGGTTGCATGCGGGATCACTGACATGATGGCGCATCTGTTTGAGCGCTACTTCACCAGGACCGCTGATGTCGAGGTCACGGACAGGTTGATAGAAGGGCTGCTGCTGGCTATAATAAATGAAGGGCCGAAGGCCGTTAAAAATCCTGCAGATTATGATGCCCAGGCGAATCTCATGTGGGCGGGCATGATGGCTCACAACAACTCATGCGGTGTCGGGAGGACGCAGGACTGGGCGAGCCATGGAATGGAGCATGAGCTGTCCGCGCTCTACGATGTCGCGCACGGAGCAGGTCTTGCTGTGGTGTTCCCTGCATGGATGACATATATCCTGGAGCGCGGCGGCGTCAACAGGTTGGCGCAGCTGGCTGTCCGCGTGTGGGGATGCCAGATGGATTTCGAAAACCCTGAAAACACTGCCAGAGCAGGCATAGCAGCATTGAAGAGTTTCCTGAGATCTATTGGAATGCCGATAAATTTTGCGGAGATCGGTGCAAAGGAAGAGGACATTGAAGAGATGGCTCACAAAGCATGCTTCGGCAATGGCGGCAGCGGGACCATTGGAGGATTCGTCAAACTGAACAAGGAAGATGTGATAAATATCTACCGGCTCATGCTGTAGATGCCGATAAACAGGAAACGGGCTTATGACAATAACCGCAGGTAAAACTGCGGTTAAGGAAAGAGGCCCGGATGTTTCCACGATCCGGGCCCTTTCCGCTTGGCATGCACTTGAATGCATCAGTGTATATGTATGGAGTTTAGTTGAACAGTTATACTCTTCTGTCACGTAAGCAATCTTGCTCTATTGCAGGATTGCATTTATATTCAGCTGCCGAGCTGTCAATAAGGATCCACGTATTTGGCTGCGCGCTCTGCGATGATCTCGTCAGCGCCGGAAGCACGCCAGTCAGCTATGAACGGATCCCATATTGCGTCGAATTGTCCCTGGGGAGCTCTGACCGCGTTGGAAGTGCCTTCCTCGCTCTTGGCCTTCAGATCCTCACTGTACGGGCCGGCTACCGATAATGTGACAGGTACTACCAGTCCGGCTTCAGCGTCG
>JAAZKL010000228.1 GCA_012799845.1 Clostridiaceae bacterium | reverse complement strand
TGGAAAGGATCGATTGGCCCGCGTGAAAACCGAAGGGCGCAGCTTGACATGGCCTGGTTCAAGATAGAGCCGAATATAGTCGGCCACGACGAATACATCGAATGGACGAAGCGTGCCAATACGGAACCGATGTACACCATCAACCTCGGCACCGGAGACATAAACAGCGCGGCGCACCTGGTCGAGTATTCCAGGTACGAGGGCGGCACATACTGGTCTGATCTCAGGAAGAAATACGGCCATCCGGATCCGTACCCGATCAGGACGTGGTATCTCGGCAATGAGATGGACGGCCACTGGCAGATCGGGTCGTGGGAAAAGGATCCTGTCGGCTTCGGGATCAGGACGCATGAGATCTCCAAGGTGGTCAAGTGGATCGACAACACGGCTGAAACCGTTTTCGCAGGCACCTCGGACCACCACAAGCATTTCCCCGAATGGGAGATGGCAGCGCTGGAGCAGTGTTACGAATCCGTCGACTATGTTTCGCTGCACCATTACCATACGGCGCCTGAAGGCGATATCGCCAATCTGCTCAACGTTTCGTCGGTATTTGAAGACTATATCAGGACGACCATCGCAACCTGCGACTATTTGCAGTCGAAGATCCGCACGCATAAGAAAATGTACATATCCTTCGACGAATACGGCGTGCATTTCGGGAGACAGAGCGAAGTCCTGTTCGGCCGGAGGGGCTGGCAGGATGTGAGCAAAGACTACTTCCAGTTTATGCCGAGGGAAAACAAGTTCGCGGTCATCGACCCGGAAAACTACGAGGAGAGGAAATGGAAGTTCAAGTCATACCAGATGCTTGAAGCGCTGGGTACTGCCTCGATACTTCTTACGTTCCTGCGTTATGCGGATCGAGTCAAGATTGCCTGTATGACAGGCGGCCTCCGTTTCGCTATCGCATTCGACGGCGAGCATGTCTGGAAGAACGCGGCATATTATCCGTACTGCCAGATGAACAGGCTGGCGCGTGACGGCATGTCGCTGCTGCCTGTGGTCGACGGCCCTACCTTCAACACTGAGCAGTACGCCCTCAGCGGATCGTGCCAGTGCTATGCATACGAGAATGTGCAGGCAATTGAATGCGCTGCCGTACATAATGAAGAGCGGGACGAAGTCAACATATTCATCATCAACCGTGCCGTTGAGGACGATATCGAAATCGACCTGGACGTCAGAGGATTTGAGGGATACAGGCTGGCTGAGCATATAGAGATGTACACTGACGATCAGGAAAAAGGCAACAGTTATGAAGAACCGGATGTTATCAAGCCTTCGATAAATGCTGACACAAAGATGGAGAACGGCAGGGTGACGGGCATTGCAAAGAAGCTGTCGTGGAACGTGATCCGCCTCACGAAATAAGCAGGAAAGTGAGCAGGATATGCCTGATGAAACAGCTGAAATAAGAGTGTGATCTGCCTCACCAAATGGAGTGAAGAGGAGTGTGATCCACCTCGCGAAATAAGCGGGAAGAGGAGCGTGATCCGCCCAGCCAAATAAGCAGGAATCGGATTGGCTTACTAAAATAAAAACAGTTCAGGGAGGTAAGAGTATGGCAAAGTTTGACGACCTTTCGAGATTACTTGAGCAGTTCGTGAAGAACGGGCCGCCGGGCTGCGGCTGTGCTGTCGCGAAAGACGGAAAGATCCTGTATGAGGGATATTTCGGGTATGCAGATATTGAGGAAAAGAAGCCCGTTACTGAAGATACGGTTTACCGCCTCTTTTCGATGACAAAGGTGATTATTTGCACGGCAGGGATGATGCTTTTTGAAAGGGGTAAATTCTTGCTGAACGAGCCTCTGTACGAGTATTTTCCGGAGTACCGTGACACCCAGGTCTATGTTTACCATCCTAATGGAAATATTGAAATACGCAAGGCCAAAAACCCGATGCTGGTCAAGCATGCGTTTATGATGGCAGTCGGCATGCCGTATAATTTTGGTAACTTTCCGACCGCGAAGGAAATGGAGAAAGTCAAGGCTGAACTGGCGAAGAAACATGGGAAGTACGACATTGTAACCGAAGTGCGTGCGATGGGCAGCGTGCCGGTAGAGTTCGAACCGGGCACCCGCTGGCTGTATGGTTACGGCCATGACATCGTTGCCGCTCTCATCCAGGTGGTTTCCGGCAAGACGGTTGGGCAGTTCCTGCAGGAGGAAATATTCGACCCGCTGGGAATGAATGACACCGGCTACCGGTACAAAGGTGATATTGAGGAAAGGATGATCACCTGCTATAACAGAAATGAAAACGGTGAATACAAGAAGATACCAGGATTCCTGGACGAGTTCCACAAGCCTGACGCAATTTATGAGATGGGAGGCGCAGGACTTTACTCCACGGTCAGGGATTACCTGAAATTCTCGCAGATGCTTGCCAACGGCGGAGTGTACAACGGCCAGAGGATCATAGGGAGAAAGACCATAGACCTGATGCGGACCAACCACCTCAACGAAGACCAGCTCAAAGATTTCAGGAACTCGTACCTGGCCGGTTATGGATATGGCCTCGGTGTCAGAACGATGATGGACATAACTGGAGGCCACTCCAACGGCTCCGTGGGAGAATTCGGCTGGACTGGTGCGCTTGGCACTTATGTCTCCATCGATCCGCAGGAGGGTTCCTCCATCGTGTACATGCACCAGACGATGCCCAACATGGAAGAGTATCATCATCTCCGAGTAAGGGCAGTCGCCAACGGTTGCCTGGAGTAGGCTTGGGCAGGGCAGTTGCCGGTGGAGCAAACCGTGGCAGGGCAGTTGCTGACAAGTGTCTGTAGCGACCGGGAAAGCAACTGCCAATGGCTGTTCCGGCTGATCGCTTGTTTTTGAAATGCAGCCGCGCCTGAGAAGGGCGCGGCTTTCAATTTGGCTGTTATATAGTGCACAACCTGTTTGTTTTCGTGCACTATTGACTGTTGATCCACTATTGACTGTTGATCCACTATTGACCGTTGATCCACTATTGACCGTTGATCCACTATTGACCGTTGATCGGCACATCGTTTCAGTTGCAATTTCACCGGCTTATGTGCTAATTTTTTCAACTATTGGGCGCAAACAAAGGCCTAATATTGAAAAATTTCAATATTATTATTGAAATATCTCAATATTAGGAAACATAATACCGCTAAAACAGCATTACGGTAAATGAGATATTTCAGACTTACGACCAAAAGTTGAAATTCTTAGCAGCTAACGAGTATTTCCCAAGAATTTCACGAGTATTTCCCGCGCAAAAGTAACTCCCACATTCCTTGCTTTTTCAAATTTGCAAAAGTTCATTCCGCTGTCAATGATCTTGGGGTGGAATTTACTTTTTCAAATGAAGTATGA
>JAAZKL010000227.1 GCA_012799845.1 Clostridiaceae bacterium | reverse complement strand
TGCCGTCCCGTATTCTTTGAAGGAGCTCCTTTATCCGGATATCCTCCGGGCCAATGCCTTCCATAGGGGATATAACGCCTTGCAGTACATGGTAGACGCCGTTGAATTCCCTGATCCTTTCCATGGCGATGACGTCTTTAGGGTCCTCCACGACGCATATGATGCCATGGTCGCGTTTTACGCTGCCGCATATGCTGCAGGGATCGGTTTCAGTAATATTGCTGCATATGGAACAGTAGCGCGTCTTCAGCTTTGCTTCCTTTATCGCATTGGCCAGCGCTTCTGATTTTTCGGCAGGCAGGTTCAATATGTGGAAAGCGAGCCTTTGAGCCGTTTTGTGGCCTATTCCGGGAAGCTTCTCCAATTCCTCTATCAGCCTGGCTATCGGTGGTGAATAAAGATGATTCATGTCAGAATAACCCGCCCAGTCCTAATCCGCCTGTCAGTTTCGACATCTCGGAACTGACCATTTCTTCAGCCTTGCGGAGTGCTTCGTTAACAGCCGCCAGTATGAGATCCTGGAGCATTTCTACATCGTCGGCGTCAACAACGCCAGGATCTATCGTTATTTCCTTAATTTCCTTTTTGCCTGTGGCAACGACCTTGACTGCACTGCCTCCGGCAGTTGCTTCAACTTCTTTTTCCTGGAGTTCTTCCTGCAGTTTTTCCATATCCCTCTGCATTTTTTGAGCCTGCTTCATGAGATTGTTCATATTCGCGCCGCCAAATCCGGGGAATCCGCGTTTTGCCATAAATCGGCACCTCCATATTTTTATTGGATAACAATTGGCTTAATAGCAACTGGTTTAATTATATATATTAGCCTTTGGTCAATCAAGGGTCGGCTTCAATGCCAGGCCGCCAGCAAATCCGCACTGTTTACAAAGCCAGGCTGTCAGCTGATCCACACTGTTTACAAAATCAGGCTGGCTATATCCCCGTCAGGTGCTAAGCCGACTTGCTTCAAAGCTGCCGGGCATGAAACCGTACAGCCTATTCGTCGATTATCTCAAGAGGCAAACCTGCCTTGTCTGCCAGCATGCGTGCCCTTTTCAGCAGTTCACTGCTCTCCGGCTTTTCATTTGAAGCCGCTTTTTGCAGAATATCCTCATCGATGCACCTGATCTTCATCCTGCGTCCCGTAACTTTTAAGACTGCATCCTCCAGCTGCCTGATATGTTCGATCTTTGCTATCATGGACCTCACGTTTTTTTCTTTTGCAATGAGTCCTATGGTCTCGTCATCGAGCAACACAGCCTTAGTATTGAACAATATCAGATAAATGGACATTTTCCCGATGCTCTTAAGGTATTCTGTTATCTCCCGCCATTTCTCATATTCGGTGAATTTTCCGGATGATTGTTTTCGTGCCGGCCCCCTGGTCCCCAAGCTTTTCGCACCGGCATAAGTTCCTCCGGCGGCTTTGCCGGCATCATCAGGTAAAAATTTGTCCGATGGGGCAGTACCGGTATCATCAGGTAAAAATCCGTCCGATGAGTCAACACTGTCATCAACAGGACCGGAAAACGCTGCAATATCGTTTTCGGCAGGAGATAATGCGGCTGTATTATCATCAGCAGCGAAGGAAGCGGCAACAGAGCTGTCTGTACCGGACGAAGCGTCAGTTCCGCCAGTATTGGATGCGGCGTCAGTTCTGCCGGCAGCACCAGCCGAGGTGGTCCTGTCGGCTGTTTCTGCAGGCCTGTTCCAATAGTCTCCGCTTTCCAGTTTCATTTCGATAGCCGCCAGTCTTTCCTCGATGTCTGCACCTGTGCTGACGATCCCCCTGCACAGCTTTATCAGTGTGACTTCCAGCAGGACCCTGGGATTTGCAGCATATTTGAGGTTGTTCTCCAGCGCGGACAACTCCCTTACATGGTACATGATTTCTTCCAGGGAGATCCTTTCTGCCTGCTGCTTCATCGTTTTAAGAACTTCGGTCGGTACATCTATCAGATCATCGCATTTTCCGTCCGTGGATTTGCAGATCAGCAGATTCCTGAAGTAAACCACCAGGTCGGAAGTGAAGTGTGCTGTATCGCGGCCTTCTGAGATGAGCATGCTTACATTGTGCAGGATCGCCTCAACGCTTTTTGCCAGTATGCTGTCGATGAAGCTTGTCATGAATTCGTCATTGACCACGCCGACTACGGAAAGCACGTCGTCATAGCTGATTTCCTTCTTCCCGAGAGACATGCACTGATCCAGCAGGCTAATGGCATCTCTCATGGCGCCGTCCGCCATGCGTGCTATCAGCTTTGCTGCGTCCGGTTTCAGGTCTGTGCCGTCCGCCGATGCGATCACGCCAAGATGCTTAGCTATGCTGTCCTGGGAAATACGTCTGAAATCAAAACGCTGGCAGCGTGAAAGTATCGTGGCGGGTAGTTTGTGCGGCTCTGTGGTCGCAAGTATGAAAATGACATGCTCCGGTGGCTCTTCCAGCGTTTTGAGCAGCGCATTGAAAGCGCCTGTCGAGAGCATGTGGACTTCGTCTATGATATATACTTTTTTTCTGGCCCTGGTTGGGGTATAGATGACTTCATCCCTTATAGAGCGAACGTTTTCAACACTGTTGTTGGAGGCAGCGTCTATCTCGAGTACGTCGACACAGCTGTCGGAAAGTATTTCCCTGCATATGTCGCATTCGTTGCAAGGTTCGCCGTCCTGGGGATCCAGGCAGTTTACCGCACGGGAGAGTATATGCGCCATCGTTGTTTTGCCGGTTCCCCTCGTCCCGCAGAAAAGGTAGGCATGGGCGATCCTTCCCGTGCTGACGCTGTACTTGAGCGCTTTTACCACGTGTTCCTGTTCGACTACATCCCTGAACCGGGTCGGCCGCCATTCTCTGTATAAAGCTATGTAGGACATCGTCAACAGCCTTTCTTCCGAACCTTGTTTATGAACCTAGTATATCAAAACGGATGGCTAAAAAAAAGTCCTCCGGGCAAACACAAAAAGGTGCGAAAACGCACCTTTTATAATTGATGGCTGTGCACCTGATGTCGACTTATTTCTCCAGGCGTAACCCATATAGTTAACTCCAGCCAGGCAACCCTGCGGCACACGCAAGTGTCCGCTTACCGCTGCTTCCTTCCGGACCTGACGGGGTTCACGGGCTTACGTTGCGCAAGACCCAACTGTCATCGCCACTTGTACGGGGCAGACCCTACAAAAACAAAGCCTCGATCAGGGATTCAACCCTGCTGCAGCGGATTGCAGGTACAGGGCACCGCTACCTCCCCGTCTAGCACAGCCAAAGTTTGAACAATGCTGTTTTTGCAATGCCTGTTTGTACAGTGTTACTAACTTATTATACTTAATATGCCTGACCATATCAACACATTTCATTCAGCGTCAGACAAGTATATTATGCCAGATCCGGTTATTATTATAAGACACGCTCTATACAAATCCGGTTATCATCAGATATGCTTTATACCAGGTCCTCATATTGCCGGAATCTTTTTGCATGACCTTCTTAAGACAAACCTTGACGATAAAATTGACAAAAAAAGAAAGCACTTTATGA
>JAAZKL010000226.1 GCA_012799845.1 Clostridiaceae bacterium | reverse complement strand
GGAAGCATTAAAACTATTGACAAATAATGATATAATGAAGGACGATGGAATTATAATCGCCGAACACGGTGCTGCGGATGTATTGCCGGAAACCTGCGGAAGGTTCAGGGTGACCGACTGCAGGGGATACGGTGATACGATTATCACTATTTACGAAGGACGGTAAGGACGATTTATGATACTGGTATACCCCGGCAGTTTCGACCCGGTAACCAACGGGCACCTGGATATTATCGAACGGGCGGCGTGTATCTGCGACAAGCTCATCGTTGCGGTAGGCAACAACGAGAGCAAAAAGCCCGCATTTACCGTTGAGGAGCGGATCGAACTCATAAGGGCGGCGATCGGTGAAAGAGAAGATATTGTGGTCACAAGCTTCACAGGACTGTTGGCCGATTTTGCGAAAAAGGTCGGTGCACGGGCCGTTATAAAGGGCCTTAGAGCCATGTCGGATTTTGAGTACGAGTTTCAGATGGCGCTCCTGAACAAAAAGCTTGAACCGGACCTGGAGACGCTGTTTATGATGACCAGCGTGCAGTATTCCTTCCTCAGTTCAAGCGCCGTGAAGGAAATAGCCAGAAACGGCGGGAACATAGACGGGCTCGTGCCTGACGGCATTAAAGACAGGATAATAATGAAGCTGACCTGCAGATAGATCATTAGGGGGTAAAGGTATGGAAATTCTCTCGATACTGGAGACATTAGAAGATTTGGTCGAAAAGACCGTTAGTGTTCCTTTCACTGGTAAATGCCTCGTTGACAAGGAGGAGATACTCGAAATCGTAAAGGAACTGAGACTTAAACTTCCTGACGATATAAAGCAGGCAAAGTGGGTGAAGGAGGAACGTCAAAGGATCCTTTTGGACGCCCAGAAAGAAGCGAACAACATGCTCAAGGATGCAGAAGGCAAGATCGCGTCCATGGTAGATGAGCACGAGATAACGAAAAAAGCATATGAACAGGCCAATGAGATCGTTGCCGCTGCGCAGAAGAATGCCCGTGAGATCAGGCTGGGTACAAAGGAGTATGCCGACAATATACTCAGCAAGGTGGAAGAAATCTTAAGCGATACGCTGGCTGTGATCAAAACGAACAGGGAAGAGCTCAAGTAGAGCTCTTTTTTTTCACATCTTTTTGAAGCCAAATCACTGAAACGATACAGATCCATATCATAATGACTGCGGCAGGGATCCACACCGATTGCCCCAATGTCTGAAAAAAGCTCTGCATGCTGAATGCCGGAAGGCTCTGGACCGGCCGGACGGCCAGGCTGCCTGTCGGGACAAGCTTCAGGCCCGCCCAGGTGTATATAGCGGCGGCCGCGCCCTGCAGGAGTTTGCCCAGCAAGTACGGTCTCATGTTTATGCCTGTTTCGGAAATTATGCTCTTTACCTGAAGATGTACGGAAAGCCCCGCCCAGCCGATAATAAGGCTGAGGGCGGACAGCTTCACATGGATCGGGACCGCGGCGCAGCGGCTGATGGTTTCGGCACCGGTGGTTATTTCCAGTGCTCCGCATATGATCCCTGATATTACACCTTCCGCATCCCTGTGCTGAATTCCTTTGGGCAGCAAATGCATGACTGCTGCCGCAGTCAGCCTGATAAGGCCGGTCTCAGCCAGGAAACTGATAATAACGGAAAAAAGAACGATGAAACCGCCTATGGCCAGGATCGATGAAACGGAGTTCCTGACGGCGTCGCCAAGCAGTGTGCCTGGATCGGGTCTTTTTCTGGCGAGCATGGACAGCTTTTTTTTCATGTCTGTCCAAATATGCTTTTTTGCATGACAGCTGCTTTTTTCCGTACGCTTATAGAACCTGAAAACAAGCCCGACAGTGATGCAGGCCAGAAGGTGGCAGATATACAGGAAAAGGCCGATGGCTGATGAGCCCAGCATGCCTGTACCCACGGCGCCGATTATGAAGAGAGGACCGGAGTTGTTTGTGAATGCAAGCAGCCGTTCCGCTTCGGCTGCGGTCAGGGCATTGTTTTTCCTGAGATCCGTGGTAATCCTGGCGCCTACGGGATATCCGGACGCAACGCCGAGGGCGAGAGCGAGGGAAGAGCACCCCGGGACATTGAAAAGAGGCCTCATGACAGGTTCCAGCAGCGCTCCTGCCAGGTATGCGAAACCGGATGTTCGCAGCAGATCTGAAACTATGAAAAAAGGAAACAGCGACGGCACGACAACGGCAGCCCAGAGGTTCAGGCCTTTTGCCGCAGCTTTAACGGCCGTATCTGAAAAAAGCACAAGGCAGATCGTGAAGGCGATACACAGCACAGGTAATGACAGCAGCCGGATATATAAGGTCCTGGATGGCTGCAGGGTCATCAGCAGCAATATAGATGCGAAGATCATGATAAGGAAGGTGTACGCCATCATGGCACTGCCTTTTTTGTGCTACTATGAAATAATTATTATGAGTTTGAGAAAATATGCCTTATCTGAAGGCAACTGCCAGGATATGAACCGCCGGAGCGAAAAAAGAATGGCAGTCATCTGCCGTAACTGTAAGAACAGTGCCGGCAGATGACTGCCATTCATGGGAACCAATCTATTCGACCACTGTTATCCAGCCGAATTCGTCTTTTACCATGCCGTTCTGTATTCCGGCTATCGTATCATAAAGTTTGCGTGAGACTTCTCCGATTTCTCCGTTGTTTATGGTAATGACCTTTCCGTCCCAGTTGAGTTCTCCTATGGGAGAGATGACAGCAGCTGTGCCTGTGCCGAAAGCCTCTGCCAGTTTCCCTGCCGCATGTGCGTCGAACAGTTCCTGCACGTCGAGCTTTCTTTCAGTGACCTTGTATCCCCATTTCCTGAGCAACTGTATGCTTGAATCCCTGGTGATCCCCGGGAGTATGCTGCCGTCGAGCGAAGGAGTCACGATCTCATCGCCGAGCTTGAAGAAAACGTTCATCGATCCGACTTCTTCAATATATTTCCTTTCGACTCCATCCAGCCACAGCACCTGTATATATCCTTTTTCATAGGCTATCTCCTGGGCCTTGAGGCTTGCGGCATAATTGCCGGGTGTCTTTGCAAAACCGGTGCCTCCTCTTACCGCGCGGACATATTCATTTTCGACCATTATCTTTACCGGGTTTATGCCGGAGGGATAATATGCGCCGCTGGGGGAGAGTATGATTATGAATTTATATGTATATGAAGGCCTGACACCGAGGTAAGGATCGGTGGAAATGATGAACGGCCTGATATAAAGCGATGTTCCGGGTTCTGATGGTATCCAGTCCCTGTCCAGGCTGACGAGGGCTTTGGTTGCTTCGACCGCTAATCCCTCATCTATGGGCGGTATCGACATCCTGTCGTTTGAGATGTTTATCCTTTTCATATTCATATCAGGCCTGAAGAGAAATATTCTGCCGTCGGCTGATTTGTAAGCCTTCAGACCTTCAAATATCGCCTGGCCGTAATGGAAAACCATCGTGGACGGTTCAAGAGACAATGGCCCGTATGGGACTATGCGCGGGTCATACCAGCCTTTTTCCACGCTGTAATCCATAATGAACATATGATCCGTAAAATACCGGCCAAATCCAAGATTCTTCTCATCCGGTTTTGGCTTGGGGTTCTGCGTTTTCTGGATGTTTATTTTCTGTGTCACCTTACACCAACCTCCTAAAGCTTATTTGCCAAAAGAATATTTTTATCTATTATGCATCTTTTCGCTTGAAAAATCTATACCTGCAGCAAAACTTGTTAAATTTGAGCAAATTAATTTTTATTGTAAGCGCAAAATAGTATATAATGAAATAAATGCTGCTGATTATTGCCGGGGAGGGTCGGTTATGGAGTATAAGGTTTCTTCCAGAAGAATAGTTGACTATAAGACCGCTTCAAGAAGGGTCAACAGATTTGTATTGATCCTCAACTGGGGGATCGACATTTTCCTGTTGGCGGGATATGCGCTCGAATACCTGAAGGGCGGAAAGGAACTATCCTATGTGCTGCTGATGGCGGCGATAATGATTATCCCGATGGCGGCTGCCACATTCCTGTACTTGAGGGACAACCGGTCGAATATACTTAAATACATAACACTGTCCGGGTATTTCGTACTTTACATTTTCCTGATGTTCACCTCAACGATTGACAGGACGCTGGTGTTTGCGTATATGTTTCCTATCGTGCTCAGCTATTTCCTGTACTATAACCTGAAGCTGGTAACGGTGAGCAGCATAGCGTTTACAGCGGTGAATGTGGCACGGATCATCTATCTCTGGTTTTTCGTGGGACAGGGCAGCAGCTTCGAGACAACGAATTACCTGATACAGTTTGGCTGCGTTGTGATGTTCGGCCTTTCGCTGATCTTTTCCACGAAGATATCCAATACGTTCAGTGATGAGAAAATAAAAGACATCATGACAGAGCAGGAGAACCAGGAAAGCATCCTCAGGGATGTATTGAAAATAGCAGCGGTCCTGGACAGGAATTCGAAGGAAGTGCACCGGATAGTAAAAGAACTGGAAGAATTCACCAACACCGTATCGAATGCGGTACAGGAAATCGAAAAGGGCGCGGCGGACACTGCATCCAATATACAGGTGCAGTCCGGGCTCACTCATGATATTCACACGCTTATCAGCGACACATCGAAGGATTCTGAAATAATGGAGCAGATATCGGTCAACACGGCGGAAGCAGTATCCGAGGGCATGAAAATAATAGAAGTCCTGAACGGGAAATCCGATGATGTCAGCCGGAACAGCGACAGCGCATACAATATAATGCTTGACCTGAAACAGAAGACAGATGAGATACGTACCATAACAGACCTTATTTCAAGCATATCAGAACAGACAAACCTGCTGTCCCTGAATGCCGCGATCGAAAGCGCCAGGGCAGGAGAAGCAGGGAAGGGGTTTGCCGTTGTCGCCGATGAAATAAGGAAGCTGGCTGTACAGAGCAAGGAATCCACTGATGAGATCATCAGGATCGTAAGCGATCTGTATGCCCAGACCGACACTTCTGTTGAAGCCGTGCTGAGGCTCAGGGAAGCGAATGAGGAGCAGAACGCCCTTGTTTCAAGGACCATGGAGATATTCACCAGCATAAATCAGAAGATGAACGAAGTCAGGGAAAACGTCAACAGGGTCAATGATAAGGTCAGCAAGATCCTCGAGGCAAACAACAGGATGATAGAAAGCATAAACGAGATATCTGCCGTAAGTGAAGAGGTGACTGCCAGCGCAGAAGAAGCATGTGCGCTTTCCGCTCAGAACATCGAAAAAGCCAGGGAAGCAGG
>JAAZKL010000225.1 GCA_012799845.1 Clostridiaceae bacterium | reverse complement strand
CGATCAGCTTTTGCGCGATCTCTCCGACTTTTTCCTGTTCGACCCCATCGATCACGGCCGTAAATTCATCGCCTCCGAGCCTGAAAATGGCCTTGACTCTTCCGTCCCTGCTCACATAGTCCGGTATCATGCAGACATGATGTTCGAGCCCTCTGCTGATCCTACCTGCCACCTCCCTCAGCAGCTGATCGCCGACATCATGGCCGTACAGGTCGTTGACACTTTTAAAATTATCCAGATCGATATAGAATAACGAGAACTTATCCTTGTGGAATTCACCGTCCTGGGTCAGCGCTGCCAGCGAAGTATAAAAGGACCGCCTGTTCAGAAGATCCGTAAGCGAATCATAATGGGCAGAATAGGCGAGCAGCTTCTCTTTTTCCTCCCTTAGCGCTATCTCTTTCCTGAGCCTGCCCACGGTTTCAGTCAGTTCATTTGTCCTCAAAGCCACCTGCTTCTCAAGGTTTTCGATATGCTCCCTGACCTGCATCTTCAGGCTCCACTTTGTAGTCATCGCGAGGGCGATCTGTTTCAGCGAAACACTGTCAAATGGTTTCCGCATGAACAGCAGATTGTCGTTCTGTCCCAGCTTGGTGACGATCTGGTCCCATGTATAATCCGAATACGCGGTACATATGACTACCCCGACGTCAGGGTCGATCTCCCAGATGCTTTCGATGGTTTCTATGCCGTCTATCCCGGGCGGCATCCTTACATCCATAAATACAAGAGAATAAGGATCGCCGGATTCTCTGGCCATCCTTACCATCTCGACCGCTTCATTGCCCTGGTACGCATCATCGATACAATACTTGATGTCAATGACTGTCTCGCCCTGATCCGTATCTTTTTCACCAAACAATTCCTTCTTCAGCAGCTTCGCTTCCTGGTATTCATCCGAACTGACTGAAGAGGTTTCAAGGATGTACTTTATATCGTCATGGATATCTTTATTGTCGTCTGCAATCAGTATCCTTCTACGAAAAACTCCCATAATTTTCCTCGCTCCGGTGTAGGTATTAAGTTATTTCGACTGTTTCACATGTTTAAGCATCCTGCTGTCTCAAAAGCCAAAACATTCTGCTGCCTCATAAACTTAAGCATTCTGCTGTCTCATAAACCAAAGCATACTGCTGTCTCATGTGTCAAGAGTCATTCTTACTGTTTCAAGAGAATTTTCGACACGGTTTGTTTCACAGGCTCGGTGCCAAAACCTAAGATGCACTGCTGATGTCGACTATTCGCCAATACTATTCCAGTATCTCAATTATAATATTTATATAAAATTATTTCAATTAATTGTGACAAGTTAATGTCGGATTGTGACATTTTGTAACAGGTAGATGCCTGATCGCGTCTTGGCGAGGTGTGACTGTGCCCGGTTGATGTCTGTCAGTAATTCGGCCGAGGTATGATTGCAATAGGCTGAGGTCTGTCAGTATTCGGCCGAGGTATGATTGCAGTAGGCTGAGGTCTGTCGGAGAATAATCCATGAATGAGCAAAATTTCAACTAAAGTTGCTGGTTTTGAAATTTTTCATTTACCATAATGCTGTATCGGCTATATTATGTTGCCACTTTTTGAAATAATGCAATAAAAATGCCGGGAAATGAGGACTTTAGTTGAAATTTTGATCACCTCCACTGACAAAAATTCAACTAAAGTGTGCACATAACTGATGCATCATTTGCTGCAACGAAAATATATCATTTGACGCAGGCGAAAATATATCATTTGCCGATAACGAAAATACATCATTTACCGCAGACTTTGAAATAATACGAATGTTGCATGATGCTAACGAGTATTGCATGATGCTAACGAGTATTGCATGATGCTAACGAATATTGCATGCTAACCGACAACAGTTAACTGACAAAGGAGTGCTTCTTGATGAAAATGTCAACAATGGACGGCAATCATGCTGCGGCATATGCGTCATACGCATTTACAGAAGTTGCGGCTATTTTCCCGATAACACCTTCATCCCCGATGGCCGAACTGGTCGACGAATGGGCTTCCAGGGGAAAGAAAAACATATTCGGCCAGCCGGTCAATGTCACCGAAATGCAGTCCGAAGCCGGCGCAGCCGGCGCCATGCACGGCTCGCTCCAGGCCGGCGCCCTTACCGCCACCTATACCGCTTCGCAGGGGCTGCTTCTTATGATACCGAATCTGTATAAGATGGCAGGCGAGCTTCTTCCGGGAGTCCTCCATGTGTCTGCCCGGGCGATCGCGACCCATGCGCTGTCGATATTCGGCGACCATCAGGACGTAATGGCCTGCCGGCAGACAGGCGCCGCCCTCCTTGCCTCCTGCAACGTCCAGGAGGTAATGGACCTGGGATGCATAGCGCATCTGGCAGCTATCAGGTCAAGGATACCGTTCATCCACTTTTTCGACGGTTTCAGGACAT
>JAAZKL010000224.1 GCA_012799845.1 Clostridiaceae bacterium | reverse complement strand
TCGAAATACAGTGTTTTCCTGTGTTTCAAGCAGTTCTGGATTGTTGTTTTGTTGACTTCCCAAAAGATTTTTACATAGTTGTTTCATTTAGCATGTGTTTTCGGACAGTCTGACCAAATAAGGCAGCAGATACTGATAGAAATATCTGCTGTTCTTTTTTACCTAAAATCCCTCATTATAAGGGGGGGTCAGCCCTTCGAGGCACAAAGCAACCAGCCCCCGGAGTCATTTTTGGGACGGGTTTTTCTTACTTTCAGCGGTCGCAGCGGACTGCCTCAAATGTAAAGGGTTGCTTTGCAGGTATATCGATTGCTTTTTGAGTAAAGGTTTGTTTTATGGGGTGTTCGTTTGCTTCGTGGCAAAAGGCGGCATCACTTACATGAGATAAAAACGGCAACCCATTAAGGACTGCCGTATAGAGAAAGAAACGGGTATTTATTATTGCACATTACCGCCGCAGGCGGTAAATATGGAGATAAAAGTATCTCCGGTGCTGTAATAAAAATGGTATATAATTGATACTGAGAAGGTCAACCTCTAAAGGGTTGACCTTTGCTGTTAGAATTATTATAGTCAGAATATATTGGTTAATTTGGAATTTCTGCCTTATGCGGGAGGAGGTATCATATGGAACTGATCGATATCTATGACGAATTAGGCCAAAAATGCGGCACCGAAGAAAAATACGAGGCTCATAGAAAAGCACTTATTCATAAAGGTGTTTGCGTATGGATCATGAACTCCAATGATGAGATACTGCTGCAAACCCGAAATAGTCAGGTCAAGTTCCCAAATATGATGGATATTTCATTTTCGGGACATATCCGAACTGGTGAAACAGTTGTGGAAGCAGCTATACGCGAAGGGAAAGAAGAACTCGGCATCGATCTGGAACTGGACAAGCTCCGGTACCTGTTTACTTGCCGAGAGTATTTAGAGGCTGACGGATATTTTGAAAATGAGATACATGACGTTTTTCTTTACAGAACGGATATTTCTGCAGAAGAGTACTCTTTCTGCGATAACGAAGTGAAAGAAGTATCATATGTTCCGCTTGAGCAATTCAGGACAATGATAGAGTCAAAATATGCTATGCTTATGCCTTTCAAAACACATTATAAATTTCTGCTGGCAGCATTGGATGGACGGTAGATTTTGCTTATAATAGTGATTTTGAATGGCTTCTCGATTTATAATTTTTATAGATTATCAAAGGAGATGAACTCATGATGAGAAATAAACGAGGTAACTGCTCAGTACGGTTGAAGATGTTGCCGCGGACTGTACTGAGCTATATGAAATAAATCGCGGCCAGGTTCAACCG
Organism: Clostridiaceae bacterium; assembly: GCA_012799845.1. GTDB lineage: Bacteria > Bacillota > Clostridia > Acetivibrionales > DTU013 > DTU013. The sequence goes on along the minus strand of JAAZKL010000224.1, from coordinate 7,266 downwards.
TACTTCTCATTATCCCAAATTATTATGTAAAGGAGTACGGTTATGAAACACTTGATATGCATTGCAAAGAAGTATAGATATCTTATGCTTCTCTATCTCTTTATGGGCTTTTGTCGGGCATTTGCACAAAGTTTCAGTTCCCGCTATTTTCAGAAAATCATTGATAACTTTTCATCACACAGTCTGAAAATTACACATATTGCTGTTTACGGTTCTGCGATCATAGCGCTGTATGTTGTGTGCTATCTTCTCCAATATCCGGAACGTAAATTGGAACTTTTGCCTGATCAAGTTGATGCTGCGAGACAGTGCAACACGTGCGCAGGCAAATGCAATAATAATGAGATCCATCGCAAGATAACGGAAAAGTTTTGAAGCAGGGTGAAGTACCTCAGCCTGATGTCTTCCCCCCCCTGTTCATCCCAACTAGTTGAATCTGCCGTCCCACACCGGCAAATTCTCAAGATACTCGCTCCGGACAGCCGGGACATAGAATGCACCGAAAGTTTTCAGTCCGTTCTCCATTTCCATTGAGGGCATTTCTACCAGGAACCTGTAGTACGGCATAAACACCGTGTCAAGCCTGCCTGTGCGGTAGATAAGTTCGACACGGGCAATATACTCTTCGCCGGGCAGTTCTTCGGGAACTGAAGTTATATAGTGTTTTTCCAGCAGAAGCTTACGTGCTTCTTCGGCGGTGATGACAGGATAATCGCCGATTTTTTGTGACAGGTCGGCATTGTAATACATGATCGAGCCAAGCCCGCCCAAGTCAGTTGCTGAGAAATACAGCCTTCTGAAATTATAATTAAGTATCCGGTCTGTCAGGCTTCCTGCATTTTCAAAAGCAGAAGTATATATTCGATTGAGGTCTCCGCTGAATGTATAATCGGCTGCGAGGTCATAACCGGGCGTTTTAATGCCCATAAAGCCACCGTACTCTGCCAGGAGATATTGTGTGGCCTCCAGGGCCTGTTCGTATGAAGTGTTGGCATAAGTGAATCTATATCCGTCAGGCAGCGGCAGGCCTGCGAAGTATATGGCGCCGTCTGTTGTTTTGTATCTGAAATCGAAAGAGACGCGAAAACTTTCATATACACTGAGTTTTCCGATTTCTTCAGCCAAATGAGCCATTTCCTGATCCAGTGATAAATCAATAGATCCATCCTTTTCGACTCGTATTTTTGCACCATTACATTCTGCGGTCGCGCGATATATGTTTGCATTTTGGCGTATTTCCTCCTCGGATGCGCCGGCAGCTTCCATTTTCTGAATGATCCGCTCTATTTCCTCCATAGTCGGCTCTGTGTACAGTGATGTTATTTCAAGGCCGAACAGATCTGCTGTTTTTTCTGCTTCGGCAAGTAATTCTTCAGGTGACAGACCGCTTACAGGCGCGCCCGCTCCGTCATATTCATGAGGATTTGCGAACACAGGCATGACGGCAAGATCGTTGTTTTCCGTCCATGGGTTGCCATTTCGCAGTTCGCTGATATCATATGCAAGGTAACCTTCAAAGCCAAATGAACCAAGTTCGGTGTTCACAGGCAGTTTTGGCAGATCGGGCAAATCTGCCTGATCAGTCGGCCGCGTATGATCCGGTAAATCGTCCGGGCCAGTTTGTTGAGGCTGGTTCAGCAATAAAGACATGGCAATGATAATACATGCAGCGGCAGCAACGCCGGCAGATGCCCGCATTGTCCATAACCTTCGGACGCGTTTGATTTTTCCCGCCTGAATTCCAGCTTCTGCGGGTATACTGTCAGCTTCGTTGGTTAAACTATCAGCTTCTATAATAAATCTGTCATCTATCTGACCGATACAGTCCATCAGTTTTTCAGATTTCACAGTATCACTCCTTCATTTTCGAGATAAGCTCTGAGCTTTTTGCGTGTCCGGAAGAGCATGGACTTGACCTTGCTATCGCTCATTCTGAAACATGCCGCTATAGCCTGGATCGGTTCGGCATGCCAGTACCGCCTTACGAATACGATCCTGCTGTCCTTATCCAATGTCAGCAGGAAAGAGTTTATCGCCTCAACAATTATGCCCGATTCGTATTCCGTCTCGACACTGCTGTTTGACGGTATGCATTCCTCAAGTTCGGAGTATATCAGTGCAATATTGTCGCCGCCGCGTTTTTGGGTCTTTTGTTCTTTATACCTGTTGAGTGAGAGGTTGCGGGTGATCCTGCCCAAAAATGCGCGAAAATTTGAAGGGCGCTGCGGCGGTATGGCGTCCCATGCTTTATGGTACGTATCGTTCACACATTCTTCCGCATCTTCGTTATTACGCAGTATGTTGGCCGCTATCCTGATGCAGTAGCTCCCGTACTTTTTCGCGGTTTCGCTGATAGCCGATTCGGAGCGCGCCCAGTACAAATCGAGTATCATTTCGTCATCCATCTTGAAATATCCCCTTACTTTTGCTGAAGCTTCATCTGTAAAGACAACAAAAAAATGAAAACGTTGCATGATCAGGTGAAAATTTTATCAATTGGATACGAGAACATTATACTATATAAACGCCAATGGCATGCTCACAGTTCCATATGCATCATCATGCCGGAATCCGTCTGTTGTACGATCCATAAATCAACTGTCGTCAAATGGATGAGGGAAGCGGAGTAATTTCATGTGTTCCTGCAGGGGAAAAATGATAAAATTAGTGAAAGGGGGCGATTTTATGGACAGAATAGGCTTTATTGGTTACGGAAGCATGGGAAGCATGCTTGTAAAGGGTTTAATAGGATCCGGGCAGGTAAGACAGGAGCAGATCATTGTCACCAGGAAAGACAAAAGCAGGCTCGACGAGATAAAGAAAACCTGGCCTGAGATCAATGTTGCGCGGAATGCGGCCGATACCGCAAAAGACGCGGATTACATATTCATTTGTGTAAAGCCTTTGGAGTATTTGGATATTCTGAAAGAGATAAAACCATTTATCCGCCCTGATCACCATATAGTATCGATAGCGGGAGCAGTGGCTGTAGAAGATATCGAAAAAATGGCTGACTGCAAAATAACCAAAGTGATACCGACAGTCCTTTCGGAAGTGAGAGAAGGGATAACACTTGTCTGCCACAACGGCAGAGTCACCGAAGAAGATTCTGCCCGTATCGAAGCGCTGCTCGGGAGTATCGGCAGGATTTGGCGGATCGACGAAAAGGATTTCGGGTTTGCGACCGAGTTGACAAGCTGCGGACCAGGCTTGATCGCCGCTGTATTCCAGGAGCTTGTGGAAGCCGCTTTGAGGCATACCGACAGCTTCGGCAGGGATGAAATTACAGAGAAGGTACTTCAGACGATGTACGGAACATCCAGGCTGATACTGGAAAAGAAGATGGATTTCCGCGATGTCATCTCAAGAGTGGCGACAAAGGGCGGAATAACGGAAGAAGGAGTTAAAGTGATCGAAAAAGGCCTTCCTCAGGTGTTCGATGAAATGCTTGATCAGTGCATGAGAAAACGTGAAGCTGTCAATGGAAAAATACTCTATCAATTCAGGGATATTCAGGAAAGATAAGATATGTGAACGGTCCAGAAGCTCAGGGATACATTCAGCAGTTTCAGCGGTGTTTACGGCAAAGCCGGCAAGTGGTGCCCAAAATGCAACCCATGAGGGTTACTATTACACAACGCAACCCATGACGGTTGCGTTACGATTACAATGTGCTATAATTATTCCCAGGGGTGGTACAGTGGACAAGTATACCGTGCTGATAGCAGATATAAGCAGATCCCGGTCGTATTCCGTGGAAGCCAGGAATTCGATACAGAAATACCTTGTGGATCTGATCTTCAGTCTCAACAAAGTGTTTTCGGATTCACTGGTAAAGGCCGTGGAGTTCAGCGCAGGAGACGAGATCCAGGGCCTTTTCCTGGCACCGCAGCCAGCGTATCTTTATCTGAGGCTGCTGAGCATGTTCATTCATCCCGCCGAGATAAGGGCGGGTATCGGTGTTGGCGAATGGAGCGTAAAAATAGAGAATGCAAGCACCACTGCCCAGGACGGCCCGGTATATCACAACTCACGCTGTGCCATCAATAAAACCAGTGAGACAGAAGGGTACCATGTGCTCATTTGTTCAGGAAGTAAAAACGACCTGTTCCTGAACGTCATCATTAACGTCCCGTTTTTGTTTGCTGCCGGCCACAGTGGCTATCAGAACGAGATTATGCTGCTTACAGAACTGATGTATCCAATAAGTTACAACCAGGCAATCAGTCAAAACAATGTCGGACTACTGTTCAGACTTGCAAGATTAAGGACAAGGTTCGATTTTTTCAGTGAGTACCGCAGGAAAAGCAGATCGAGAATTATTTTTGATACAATAAGTTTTCCAAGAATATGGCCTGACCCGGTCGATGCGGCTGAAGATGAAGGTTCATTCTATGTTTCCGGTGGTAGAGTGTGGGGGATGACCACGCACCTGTCGGAGATTCTGGGTGTAAGCCGGCAAAGCGTCGAAAAGACCTTGAGGGCCGGTAATATCTATGCAGCCAGGAATTCAGCCATTGCAGCCCTGAAATCCATGGGCAGGTTTCTGTGAGGGTGGTATATGATTTTATATATCCTGATTACAGCACACTTTCTTGCTGACTTCACATTCCAGACGAACAGGCTGGTAAGAAGGAAGCGTTCTGATTACAAATATCTCATCTGCCATTCGATGATTTACGCATTCACTTTCATACCGGCAATTTTTCCTTTTGCCAGCTTCGGGAAAGGTATCATGGTTTTCATTATTACCACAGGTTCGCACTTTCTCATCGATTGGGCAAGGATAATTGCCGACAGAAAATGCAAAGAAGTATCGGGCTTGTTTTTCACATTTATTGCAGACCAGGTTCTGCATATCCTGATTCTTACGGTCACTTACTATTTATTTAGCCTGGAATCGGCTGCGACTTTGTTATATGCAAATATCCGACAATGGCCGAATTTTGACAGCCTGGTCGTGTACTCGCTGATATTCGTGCTGATATGGGACCCCGCGGCAGTCCTCGTGAAGATGCTTTTTGCCTGCGTTATCGACAAAAATAGGTGTGACCAGGAGGATAATGATCCACCGGCGGGACGAATCATCGGAAAACTTGAACGTATCATTATTTCTGTCCTAATACTGATCGATCAGTTCAGTGCGATCGGCCTAGTGCTGACTGCAAAAAGCATCGCACGCTTCAGGCAACTCGAGGACAGGAGTTTTGCTGAGAAATACCTTGTCGGCACATTGACCAGCTTTGCATTTGCGATTATCATATCTGTGATTCTGAAACATCAGTGCCAATAGTGAACGAATGAGGGAGTGTGAAACATCTACTTTATTATAAAGATTGATAATGCCATCCGTCACCACGATCATAAACGCGATCACCTATTTGCTGTGTATACCTATCAATATGATACTCCATTATCTGCCGTGGGCTTAGCAACCTTTCCGCTTTCCTGTCGGTGGAGACAGCGGCCGTCTTATTTTTTTCAGGCAGAAAGTGCAACATTTTGATGTCCTGGAGCGTTTTCCATATGACGGCTTATGAAAGAAACAGCCGCAGAATAATCAGACTATGGAGGTATATATATGTCACGAATCATCAAAAGATTATCACTGTTATTTGCAGTATCGGTATGCATACTGGCGTTGGCTACTGCGCACGTATTCGGCAGTTCCGGTATCCAGGTCATGTTCAACTCCTTTAATATTTTGTACAACGGGGGAAAAACCGATCTCGACCATTTTGTGTACAATAACACTACATATGTACCATTGAGGAAAGTTGCAGAACTATTCGGCAAAGAAGTAACATGGGACAAGGCGACAAAGACAGTTAGTATTTCGGACAAAAAGGCAGATGGCTTTTACACGGAAAGTGACGCTATAGGCGCGGCATTGATAGCTGATGTCGACGGCAATGCCCTTAAGCTGGAATTTCAGCTTAAGAACAATACCGAAGAGGATGTTACAATAACTTTGCATTATCCCTTTTACGATTTTGCCGTGTATGACGAAACCGGAAACGAAGTATACAGGCATTCCGAAGAATACCCGTTTTCCATACTTCCCATAGTAGATGAGGCAATAAGCAGCGGGGGAAAATTCACGGTGAACGAAAAACTTGATCTTACAGCCAAAGATTTCGTACCGGGTGAAACATACAGGGCCGAATTCCTCACATCCTTTGAAATGGACTCTGTGATGTATAAAATGTGTGAAGACGCCTATTTCAAAATTCCGAACTGACCGGTCCGTCTTTGGCGTGTTGGTTTCTTAACACTATAATGTTTAATAACAGTGAACGGTTCAACACCAGGCAAAGACAATGAACTGCCCGCCGATGAGGCGGGCAGTTTCTTGCAATAATGCAATTGGCGAGAAGTCAGCACTTTTACAAAAAAGATGATTGCCGTGCGCATGATGAAATAGCTGAACCACAGACTGTCTGGGTTTGCTTTTGGTGAAGCCCATACCATCGGGCTTTACCAGGGCTTTTTTTGGCCTGCTTCACTTCCCGACCTGCATGAGCATGTCGAAAACTTCCTCCGGTGAGGCGCCTTTCACATTGAGCTTCACTAGTATTTCACCATACAGCACACTGAAACCCATGCGGGGCCCGGAAACGTCGCCGGTATCCCGGACTTCATAGGAACGTGCTTTTACTGCTTCCAGCGTCAGATCATCTATGATGAAGATGGGGTCGTTCACGATTTCCCTCAGTTCCTTCGGCACCGATTCCGCACGCGGTATGGGATACAGCGCAAGATCGTAGTTTTCCTTGTCGGCCACGGAGGTTATCCTTGCCTTGTCTTTTTCCTCCAGCTTTGATACGGTCCAATGTATTTCACCCATGCCTTTGAACCACAGAACACTGAGGAAGTTGCTTTTTTTATCGATATAGCGGCTGGCTGATTCGAAGGCGAAACCGGACGGTACCCTTTTTGGCAGATACGCACCGAAATCGGTGTCAGCGCGTGCTTCCTCAAGGCTTAAGTGGTCATTGCGAAATACGGTGTTTGTGCCAATCGGCCCGGAATCGGATTCATCGGGGTCCGTGATGTATTTGACCAACGCATCGGATGCAGCCGGGTCTGTGTCTTGTTCCGAAACATGCGGAACATTATTGTGCTGCATATCGTCCGATGTTTTGCCGGATCCTGCAGGTAGGTCGGATCCTGCCTGCGAAATGGAAAAAGGTCCAATTGAAGGCTCGGATGAAGATTCAACTGAAGGTCCAACTAAAGGTTCAGATGAAGATTCGGGAAAAGGCT
>JAAZKL010000223.1 GCA_012799845.1 Clostridiaceae bacterium | reverse complement strand
TATTCCCTTCATCATCTGTATACCGTGTTCTGCAACAGACAGTGGATCCGTTCCGAACGCCCTGTCGCCTATTACGGTGTTTTTGGGGTTGCTCAGTATGTCGAGGACCGGCGCAAAGTCCATATTGAAACCGAAAGTCTTTATTTTTTCAGCAAGCAGCCTGCCTGCCACGTATGTGAACGCCGGATCATCCAGTTCGCCTAAAGACATGGCGGACGGCATACCTGGCAGCTGCTTCGGCATCCTGCTTATGCGCCCTCCTTCTTCGTCGATGGAAATAAACAGAGGTGTCCTTCCGTTATTTGCGGCTTTCAGGGCATTCGTAAATGAGAGTAGCTGTTCCGGATCTTTGATATTGTCCCTGAAAAGAATGATTCCCCCTGGCTTCAGGGTCGCTATGGACTGTTTAAGCTTTTCATCGGCCGATGCGCCCTCGACGCCGATTATGAACATCTGGCCTATTTTTTCGTCAAGGCTCATCCTCGCCAGTCTTTCTTCCACGCTGTATTTTGCATCTTTATTTTCACTGTCTTCCTTATCTTCTGTGTCACTGCTATCCTGGCTGCCGCTGTTTTCATTGCTGTTTTCGCCGGCAGGTCCGTTTTCTTCTGATGGATATCCATCCACGATGCCTGATCCGTTTCCATTACTTCCTGAAATATCACCGGGGTCTTTTCCGCTGAATACGGAACAACCGGGTACCATCGCCATTATCAGAACTGTCAGTATCAAAACCGCTGCTGTTTTCATATCCTGCCACCTGTCCCGCATCATTTTCCGCCGCTTTAGTCAAACCACCTTCATACGGGTTGCCGTAATGCTTCGGGCCCCCGTTGCTCCCGGCCTTACCTGTATATCCCTTTTTCGATGCACAGCCTGGCCCTCTCTCTCGTCTTTTCATCTGATGCGAGAGCTTTTTCGATAAACTCCGGATGCTCAGCCATGAACACTTGCATGGATCCATGGGGATCAGATGCATACTTCAGCAGCATGTCATGCTGGGCGCTGTTGATCCTGCCCATTTCAAGAGCCTTGTCAAAAAAGTTTCCGCCGATGGATACCATTGCAAAGGAGCTAACGCCGTGTTTTTCAAGAACCTCCGACCCTCCCTGCATCCTGTCGACTATTACCACGGTACTTGTCATCTGCCCCCGGATATTTTTTATGGCCGGTATCCAGGATCTCACGTAGCTTGAGGCTTCGGTTATGAGGTCTGCGATGTGCAGCACCCTGGCCCCGTTTATGGATTCTGCCTCCCTTGTTTCACCATTTTCAGTGATGACCGCCGACAAGTCCTTGTATATCGTTATATGGGGCTTTCCAAGCCTTTTCGCTGCGGGCAGCGAGAAAAACCAGTCCCTTCTTTCTCCGCCGGACACATAATCAATGCTGTCGACATCGATGTTGTCCCTTATAAAATCCAGCATGCTGTCGATCACGCCCCTGTATACGTCGTTGCCTGCATATGTCTCTTCCAGCATCGACGACAGCCTTTCGGGGCAGTTGATCATGTCCTGCTTTATACCATCGATTGCTTTCAGCATTTCCAGCGCACTGCTTTCAGACCCGTAGAGAAAATGAGTGTTTATATAATAGGGTCCAATGGTGCCGGACGTATACCAGAACGGTTCATTCTCAGGGCAGACCCTGAACGCATTGGTTTCAAACAGCCAATTTATCATTTTTTCATTCAGCATTTTCTGGATCCTCCGATTTTTGACTGAGTTATTCATTACAATATCGGTATTATCTGCCATAGCCTGCCCGGCGCCGATTACTGCTTTTCCTGTTCCCTGCGAGCCTTTATTTTTTTGGAGTGCTCCTCCCACGAGTCCTGGTTGACGATGGTCCCGAGATCGCTCCCCAGGTGCGAGGAATCGCCTTCAGCAACTATGTTGAATCTTCCGTCGCTGTAATCGATAACGGTTATCGCCGTATTGTCGCACCAGTCGATATTCACCATCTCTTCCAGCGTACAGCTTCTGAAATGGCATATCATCGCACGTATTGCCGTGCCATGCGTCACTATGCATATGTTTTGCCCTTCATGCTTTTTTATGATAGTCATGACTTCGCTCATGAGACGGTCCCGAAATTCCTCCATGGACTCCCCGTTGGGCATTTTGAGCGTGTGAGGCTGATTTTCCCACGCTTCATATTCATCAGGCCATTTCTGCTCAAGATCCGTCCATGCCTGGTCCTCCCAGTCCCCTCCGTTTATCTCCTTCAGGTTTTCCGACGTTGTGAGCGGGAGCCCTTTGATTTTCGCGATATACTCCGCGGTCTGGAATGCTCTTTTGAGGCTGCTGGAATATATGACATCGATTTCGGTATCCTTCAGCCTTTCTGCAACACGCTTCGCCTGAAGGCGCCCCCTGTCGGTGATGCCTGAATCGGTCCATCCGTGGAAACGCCTGATTTTGTTGCCCAGCGCCTCGGCATGCCTGACGAATATCAGCCTGGTTTTCAATATACCACCTCACTGTTCATGTATTAAGCATCAGTTTGCCGGTAATGTCGGCAACTCTGCAAAAACCGTGCCTTTTCATATATTGTTCTATTCCTTCGCATACCTTTATGCAGGCGTCAGGATAAACAAGGCATGCTGTCCCCACCATGACGGCTGAAGCTCCCGCAAGCAGGAATTCAACAGCGTCGTTGCCGGTGGATATGCCACCCATGCCGATAATTGGTATTTTGACGGTCCTGTAGACCTCATATACCATCCTTACCGCCACCGGCTTCACCGCAGGTCCTGACAGCCCGCCGGTGTTGTTGGCCAGTATCGGCCTTCTTGCTTCGATATCTATCGCCATGCCAAGCAAAGTATTTATCAGGGAAAGTGCGTCAGCACCGGCATCCTCCGCGGCTGCCGCTATATCGGATATACTCGTCACATTCGGCGTCAGCTTCACTATCAGAGGCTTCCTGCAGTGTTTTCTTACCTGGGACGTAATATCGGCTATCCCTTCAGGCGTATTCCCAAAAGCCACACAGCCTGCTTTCACGTTCGGACAAGATACATTCAGTTCAATGGCATCTATGTCGGCATCCGAGAGGATCTCTGCCATTTCGCAGTATTCCTCGATAGTATTGCCGGCGATATTCGCTATTATCGCTGTCGAAAACTGCCTCAGGAACTGTATCTCGTTTTCTATGAAGTACCTGACCCCGGGATTCTGCAATCCTACGCTGTTCAGCATACCTGCCGGGGTCTCCGCGACCCTTGGAGGTTTATTGCCTTCCCTTGGGTTGAGCGTCAGTCCTTTGACGCTGATGCCGCCGATTTTGTTCAGATCCACATAATCTGAGTGCTCCCTTCCGAAACCGAATGTCCCCGATGCCGCTATGACAGGGTTTTTCAGCTTTATCCCGCATATATCAACTGTAAGGTCTGTATTGTTCATATTGTCCTCCGCTAAAAAATATAAGGTTATCAGATGCCTGCATCCATGGTCACGGTATGGAGATCATTCAAATACCACATCTTCGCTGTTGAACACCGGACCGTCACTGCATACACGGACATAGTGCCGTGAGCCGTCATCTGTATAAGTCATGCATGCACATGTCAGACAAGCGCCGAATCCGCATCCCATCCTCTGTTCCATTGATATCTGGCACCTGGCTCCGTGTTTGCCCGCGATTTCGGATATTTTTCTAAGCATCGGGTATGGCCCGCATGCATATATCATATCAAATTCTTCCGATATAATATCTCTTTCCAGTAAATCTGTAACAAATCCTTTACTGCCGAAACTTCCGTCTTCAGTTGCTGTCTCGAGCGAAGTGGATCTCTCTCCGAACTCTTCCAGGAGCAGGACCTGCCCTGATGAGCGAAAGCCCAGGTAAGACCTTTTCACAACTGCCTTGCTCTCATCCAGCAGGAACAGCAGAGGAAAAATCCCTATCCCGCCGCCGACGGCTGCGATACGGCGATATCCTATATCCAGATCGAACCCTCTGCCAAGAGGACCGAGAATGTCCAGTGTATCGCCTCTTTTTTTCCCGGCCAGTATCTCCGTACCGGCGCCTTTTACCTGGAAATACAGGTCGAATTCTCCTTTTGACCTGTCGACCGAGCATATGCTTATCGGGCGTCTCAGCAGCGCCTGCGCTCCGTCGCAGCATTTGATATTGACGAACTGTCCCGGCGCGGCATTTGCTGAAATATACTCCGATGCCACCGTTATACGGAAAATACTGTCTGTTGCCCTTTCCACGCGCGTTATTACTTCCTTAAGCAATTTTGACATTTGTACCTCCTGGCTCCCGTATTGTTTATATGATGCATGACATGCTGCGTTTTAGCAGCATCTGCTCATATCCCGCTCAATATCAGATGAACGTGCTGAGATCTATTATGTCCGGGCTTATGCCCCTTTGTTTCATGCGGATGCATGCCAGCACCGCCCTGGCGGTATCCAGGGATGTAAGACACGGTATCGACATCTCGACAGCCCTGCGCCGTATCTTGAATCCGTCGCGCTCCGGCTGCCGGCCCCTGGTCGGAGTGTTTATAACCAGATCTATCTTTCCGGATGATATCAGATCGAGCAGGTTGGGTGAGCCCTCTCCTATCTTTTTCACAGCATTTGTCGCGATCCCATGCATATTGAGTGTCTTTGCGGTCTTACCTGTAGCCCACAGGGTGAATCCAAGTTTTTCGAACTGCTCTGCTATTTCGATCAGTTCGGGCTTGTCTGAATCCCTGACTGTCATCAGGATCCCTCCTCCTGGTGACGGAAGCTTCATGCCTGTAGCCAGGATCCCTTTATAGAGGGCTTCGTGGAAAGTTTTTCCCAATCCGAGCACTTCACCCGTGGATTTCATTTCGGGACCAAGGCTTGCATCCACATCAGTGAGCTTTTCAAAGGAGAAAACCGGAACTTTTATCGCAACATGATCCATCGCCCTGTGCAGACCTGTTCCGTAACCCAGATCCCTGAGCTTCTTTCCGGTCATCACCTTCGTTGCCGCTTTCACCATCGGTATCCCGGTGACCTTGCTGATGTAAGGCACCGTCCTGCTGGACCTGGGATTCACCTCAATGACATATATCTCGCCGTTGTAGAGCACATACTGGATGTTGATCATGCCTATCACATTCAGCGCTTTTGCCAGCTTTTCAGTATATTCCACGATCTTGTCAACTGTGGGTCTGTCAAGGGACAGGGCCGGATATACGGATATGCTGTCTCCGGAGTGGACGCCGGCGCGCTCCAGGTGCTCCATTATCCCGGGGATCAGGATGTCTTCGCCGTCGGAAATGGCGTCGACTTCTATCTCCTTGCCCATCAGGTACTTGTCTGTCAGTATCGGATGTTCCTGTTTGACCCGGTTGATGATCTCCATGAACTCGATGATGTCACTGTCATTGAAGGCGATCTCCATCCCCTGCCCGCCAAGGACATAGGAAGGGCGCACCAATACCGGGTATATGAGCTCATTTGCGGCAGCCAGCGCCTCTTCCAGCGTATAGACGGTCCTGCCTTTCGGTCTCGGTATACCGACTTTCTCCAGGATATTGTCGAATCTCTCCCTGTCCTCGGCTGCATCCACATCTGCTGCCTGGGTCCCGAATATCCTCACGCCGAGACTGCTGAGCCTGTTGACCAGTTTGATGGCTGTCTGCCCGCCGAACTGCACTATCACGCCTTCCGGCTTTTCATGTTCGATTATATTCATGACATCTTCGATAGTCAGCGGTTCGAAATAAAGCCTGTCGGCAGTGTCGAAATCAGTGCTGACCGTCTCGGGATTGTTGTTTGCTATGATCGTTTCGTATCCCTGATCCTTCAGCGCCCATACCGAATGGACCGAACAGTAGTCGAACTCTATGCCCTGGCCTATACGGATGGGCCCGGACCCTATCACAAGTATCTTCTTTTTCCCGGATGCGGCAGTTGCTCCGCCTGGACCGTATGTCGAGTAATAATATGGGGACACTGTATCGAATCGTTCTATACAGGTGTCGACCGGCCTGAACGCTGCAAGTATGCCGTTTTCCTTCCTGATTTTTGATATTTCTTCAGTGCTGCATCCGGTATAACCTGCTATCGCTTCGTCTGTGAAACCCATCTCCTTAGCGCGTCGTAACAGCTCAGGCTTCAGTGTTTCCTTCGTTATGGCTTTGAGAGACTCCTCCATCCTGACGATATTTGATATCTTTTCCAGGAAAAAGGGATCGATCCTGGTTATCTCATATATCCTGCTGACCGGAATGCCTTTCCTCAATGCCTCTGCCAGGACAAAAAGCCGTTCGTCATCAACATTCTCAAGCTTTTTCTCCAATTCTTCTTTACCGTATTTTTTGAAAATCTGCTGTTCCAGCGTTGATATTCCTAGCTCCAATGACCTTACAGCCTTCATCAGTGCTCCTTCAAAGGTACCGCTTATTGACATGACCTCGCCGGTCGCCTTCATCTGTGTTCCAAGGGTCCTTTTTGCCTTAACGAATTTGTCGAAAGGCCACTTGGGTATCTTCAGCACGATATAATCCAAAATCGGTTCAAAGGATCCAAGCGTCTTTCCGGTCTTCCTGTTTCCGATCTCGTCGAGCGAATAACCGATGGCTATCTTTGTGGCCACCCTTGCAATAGGGTATCCTGACGCTTTCGAAGCCAGCGCCGAAGAGCGGCTTACTCTCGGATTGACCTCTATTACTGCATACTCTGTGCCCGAGGGGTGCAGTGCGAACTGGACATTGCATCCGCCTTCGATCTCGAGCGCGTTTATTATATTGATCGCCGCGTCATGCAGCATTTGATACTCCTTTTCTGAAAGAGTCAGACAGGGCGCCACGACTATGCTGTCGCCAGTATGGACCCCGACCGGATCCACGTTTTCCATGCCGCAGATAATCACAGCGTTTCCTTTTCTGTCCCTCATCACCTCAAATTCGATCTCTTTCCATCCGGATATGCATTTCTCTATCAAAACCTGCCCGACCCTGCTCAACCTCAGCCCGTGAGATGTGATTTCGGAAAGCTGCTCCTTGTCTGAGGCGATCCCTCCGCCGGTTCCGCCAAGAGTATATGCGGGCCTTACCACGACCGGATATCCGATCTCATCCGCGAAGTCCAGGGTATCTTCCAGCGATGTCACGACTTTGCTGGCGATACAGGGCTCTCCTATGGATTCCATGGCATCCTTGAACGACTGCCTGTCTTCTGCCATTTTGATCGCTTTCGTCGCGGTCCCGAGCAGTCTGACGCCCATCATGTCCAGGAATCCGGACTCAGACAGTTCCATTGCAAGGTTGAGGCCGGTCTGGCCTCCCAATGTCGGCAGCAGGCTGTCCGGATTCTCCCTGTTGATTATCTTCTTCAATGTTTCAACATTCAGCGGCTCTATATATACCCTGTCTGCCATGTTCGTGTCTGTCATTATCGTTGCCGGATTGCTGTTGACAAGGACGACTTCTATGCCCTCCTCCTTCAGCGCACGGCAGGCCTGGGTACCTGCATAGTCGAATTCTGCGGCCTGGCCGATTACTATCGGCCCGGATCCTATTACCAGAACCTTATTGACATCATTACGTCGTGACATGCTTATCTCCTTTCATTGGTCTGCGTATATCTTCCTTTTATCTTTCCGCATCTTCCGGATCATACTACTGCCTCCAGCGCTCTCCGTATATCTTCCCTCATCCTGACAGCCTCGTCCCTGGCAGCATGATCGAAGCCGCTTTCTTCATATTTCCCGGACCACGTTTCAGATCTCCATGCGCACATGATGCTCCTGGACGCATTTACGACAGCTCCGAGGCCGTCATCGTTGAAAGCGCAGGCTGCGTCATTTGCAGTGCCTCCCTGGGCGCCATAACCCGGCACCAGGAAATATGATCTTTTCATTATCTTTCTGAGAACACGCGCCTGTTCGGGAAATGTTGCGCCGACCACAGCGCCTATACTGCTGTATCCGCTTTCGCTGACGGCGGCCGCGCTCCATTCGTCGACCAGTTTGGCAACTTTTTCAAAAACATGTTTTCCATCCCGGGTAATAAGGTCCTGTATTTGTCCCGATGATTTGTTGGACGTTTTGACAAGCACGAATATGCCCTTATCTGAGGAAGCACATTCGTCAATGAAAGGTTTGATGCCGTCGATTCCCAGGTACGGGTTGACGGTCAGCGCGTCAGCATCGAAAGCAGACAAAACAGTCCCATCCATATCCGTCCTTCCGAGGTATGCGGCCGAATACGCCTGGGCAGTGGAGCCTATGTCATTGCGTTTTCCATCTGCGATCACCAGCATGCCCCTGGCTCTGGCATATCTGCAGGTTTCCGCGAACGCCCTTATCCCCTCTGTTCCGTACATTTCATAATAAGCTAGCTGTGGCTTTACAGCAGGCACGATATCGCAGAGCGCATCTATCAGCCTTTTGTTGAATTCCAGGATAGCCTCAGCTGCACCGGTGAACCCTTTGCCGCATTCTCCGAAAGCCTTTTCCCTTATGAATGAGGGTATATATTCAAGCTTCGGATCAAGACCGGCCACAGTCGGGTTGCCATATTTCCTTATACCTTCAATCAGTTTGTCGATAAACATCCATGCATCTCCTTTACAGCAATATGTTCTCGCTCACTACCGGCCTGCCGTCCACGATCGTGCCCCACACCAGGCCGTAAAGCTCCATTCCTCCGAAGGGAGAGTTCTTTGATTTGGATTCGAATAATTCAGGCCTGACCGTAAATTTGGCATCGATATCCACGATGGTTATGTCAGCAGCGCTTCCCGGGTCCAGTGTACCCTTGTTGATCCCCAGGAGCTTAGCCGGGTTGAGGCTCATTTTTTCGACCAGCTTTCTCATGGTGATGATACCTGGTCTGACCAGCTTTGTGACAGCAAGGGGCAGTGCGGTCTCAAAACCCACCATGCCGTTCGCCGCAAGGCTGAACTCCACTCTTTTCTCATCGATGTGGTGAGGTGCATGATCCGTCGCTATGATGTCGATAGTGTCATCGGCTATGCCTTCGATGACCGCCTGTACATCCCTGGCGGTACGAAGCGGCGGGTTGACCTTTGCATTTGTGTCATACCCCATGCAGGCCTCTTCGGTCAACGAGAAATAATGGGGGCACGTTTCACAGGTCACCCTGGCTCCCCGTTTTTTGGCGTTCCTGATGAGTTCCACCGATAAAGCCGTACTTACATGCGCTATATGGATCGGTATATCCAGGTATTCCGAAAGCAGCAGCTCGCGCGCCACCATGGCCTCTTCAGCGGCCGCCGGTATACCTTTCAGTCCGAGTGCCGTCGACATGCAGCCCTCGTTCATCACGCCTTCTTCGACCAGGTCTGTATCTTCGCAGTGGGAGATCACCGTGATGTCGAACATGGAAGCATACTGCATCGCCTTTTTCATCAGCGACGAGCTTTTTACCGGCTTTCCGTCATCAGACACGGCAACTGCGCCTGCAAACTTCAATTCTCCTATTTCAGCCAGTTCTTCTCCTTTAAGTCCCTTTGTGATGGCGCCGATGGGATAGACATTTACGTATCCTTCCTGCTTAGCCTTGTTCAGGATATATTTTACGACTGATTCGCTATCGATGACCGGATTCGTATTGGGCATGCATGCGACGGAAGTAAAGCCTCCCTTTGCTGCGCTCCTGGTGCCGCTCTCAATGTCCTCCTTGTATTCGAAACCGGGATCCCTTAGATGACAGTGGGCATCCACGAGCCCCGGCAGCACGTATTTGCCTTCGGCATCGACTATTTCACATCCTTCTGCATCAATATCCCCTGAGATCTCCACTATTTTTCCGTCCTCGGCGATCAGATCGAAAACGCCGTCGATGCCGGTTTTCGCATCGATTATATGCCCATTCTTAATCAGCAGCTTCATTGATTCCCCTCCTGGTCAAAAGATAAAGCAATGCCATTCTTACCGCCACACCGTTGGTGACCTGTTCGTTTATTACCGATTTCTCATTGTCCGCAATTGCACTTGACAGTTCGACTCCCCTGTTCACGGGCCCCGGATGCATTATCAGCGCATCTTTCTTAGCCAGCCGCAGCCGGTTTTCATCAAGACCGAAGAACCTGAAATATTCCCTGATCGAAGGGAAAAGGGCTTTTTTCTGTCGCTCCAGCTGCATCCTGAGCGCCATTACCACGTCGGCGTCTATGATTGCTTCATGTATGGTACTGTATACCTTTACGCCTGTCGTTTCCATTTTGGGAGGTATGAGGGTCGCCGGCCCGGCCAGTGCCACTTCGGCTCCCATTGTCACAAGTCCCCAGGCGTTGCTCCTTGCCACCCTGCTGTGATATATGTCTCCGATTATGGCTACCTTCAGCCCTTTGAGTGTACCCTTCTTTTCCCTGATGGTGAACATGTCCAGCAAGGCCTGTGTGGGATGCTCATTCATCCCGTCGCCGGCATTTATCACTGAAGCTTTCACATGTTTTGCCAGCAGGTGCGGAGCACCGGACTGGGGATGCCTTATGACGATGACGTCGGTCCCCATCATATCGATGGTTTTTCCCGTATCGACAAGCGTTTCCCCCTTTGCGACACTGCTGACGGAAGAGCTGATATTTGCGGAACTTGCGCTCATGTACTTTGACGCGAGTTCGAATGAAAGCCTCGTTCTCGTGCTGTTTTCATAGAACAGGGTCACGATCGATTTTCCCTGGAGATGAGGCGTCCTCTTGTTGTTGGAGGTTATTACGTATTTCATCATTTTCGCGGTGTCAAGGATATGTTCGATCTCTTCTGCAGTCATACCCCTGAGTCCGAGCAGATCTTTGGATTTCAGAACCATACGATATACCGCCTTTTTGCAGATTTGACGATCAAGAGCATATTACCGCTCTCATATCAAAAAAAGAGTAGAGAAACGTCCCTACTCAATCTTTTTTGCCAGGCCCGATGTCACTCAGTGTCACTTTGTTGACCCCGTCGAATTCCACGACCTTCACATTTACCATCTCCGACCTCGACGTGGGTACGTTCTTACCCACATAATCCGCACGTATGGGCAGCTCCCTGTGGCCCCTGTCGATCAGTATCGCAAGCTGGATGATCCTCGGCCTCCCGGTGTCCATTACAGCGTCTATGGCCGCACGCGCTGTCCTGCCGGTATATATGACGTCATCCACCAGCACTATGATCTTGTCCGTCACAGGAAAGTTGATTTCCGTACCGTTTACTACCGGATGTTCCGAAAGCATGCTCAGATCGTCCCTGTAAAAAGTGATGTCGAGTATGCCTGTCGGCACATCCCTGCCTTCCACTTCACGGATCTTTGCCGCGATCATCTTTGCCAGCGGCACTCCGCGCCTTTGGATGCCGATGAGACGAACGTCGTCCACTCCCTTGTTCCTCTCGATGATCTCGTGTGCGATCCTTGTCACAGCTCTCATTATCGCACTTTCATCCATGATTTCAGCCTTTTCGATCATATCCGGGCCACCTCCCTTTTCCTGTCCGATGATTTTTATACAAAAACAGCTTCCTGTCAATGGCAGGAAGCTATAATATCACAGGCGCAGCCTGTATATAACCAGACCCATATGATACCCTTCCAGCCTCTCAGGACTAATTAAAAGGTTTTTTCTCAAATTCCAGTTAATATTAGCATACCGGATTTAGCTTGTCTATATTTTTTCAAAAAATTACGTAAATTTTATGCAGGTTTCTGAATGATCTCCTAACATGCCAGGTTTTGCTTATGTTTCACGGGATGACTGATCATGCATTGTGGTTGCTTCGTGGACAGCTTCGTACCGGCTCATTCGCTCCAATGAGGGCGCAGGTCACTCGCCGTCCATGGCTCGGGACCAGCGCCGGCAGCGTCCGTGCTGCCGGTTGTCGTGCCTGGTGCCTCATTCGAGCTGCATGACCCGGCCGCATCTGTAACACTTGCAACCCACTATACATGACCGACCACCCTCCCGGCTTCATCAAGTCTAAAATTTGCGCCTAAATGTTCTATGCTTGTTACTATGAATGCTTGACCACCTCGCGCATAAATCTTATGATTTTATC
>JAAZKL010000222.1 GCA_012799845.1 Clostridiaceae bacterium | reverse complement strand
TGCAACGATCTTCATCGAAAGTAACTCTTGCCATGTCGCACCTCACAATCCATAAGCCTATAAACGATCTTTCATATTATAAACCTCATTTCCCATTATTGCAAGCGAAACAGTCCTGTACAAGCCGAACTCTGTTCAAACCTGTACAAACTCTGCACAAGCATTGCAGAAGTTCTGTACACGCGCTGTACGAGCATTGCAGAAGTTCTGTACACGCGCTGTACGAGCATTGCAGAAGCTCTTTACACACTCTGTACAAGTGCGTACATGCTCTTTACAAGCGCTGTAGTATCTCCGCACATGCTCTTCACATGCTTTGTACATGCTCTGTGCAAGTTGAACGCTCCTGTGCTATAAGGCCGCGCTGCCCGGGCGATCCGGTATCTGAACGGATCACTGCTCCCATGGAAGCTTTATGTTTTTCTTCATGTAAAGCCTTTCTATGCCCTTGCCTCCATCATACCGCGACAAAACTTCCTCCATGCCGCTGATGAACCCGACGGGTATGGACAACCGGGTGCTGACAGCTTTGAGGATCCGCGAAGCCTCAGCCAGCAGATCGGGAGTGCTTTCACCGAGCACGTTGGCGTTGTTCACCAGCATGTCAACTTTAAGACCAGCTCTGTCCTGTATCTCCGTTATCATTCTGATGATCTCTTCCGGCGTCCTCGTCATGGGGCGCCGGGTGTTGACTACAAAATAATGTATATAGTCCTCGCTGACTATCTGTTCCCTGTACCTCGATACCGCCCTCGCTCCGAGGTCATCCCCGCCGACATCGATTATCACGCTGTAGCTCCTGTCCTCGAACATTCCGCTGATCTCAGGCGGCAGCGAAGGCACATCCACATTCGTATTCGCATACACCGGCGTGATGACTTTGATGCCCTCGGCTTCCAGCCTGTGCCTGACATCAGCAGTCCTGAAGAACGGGTTGACTATGTCAAGGTCGACTATGGCCGTCTTTTTGCCTGTTTCGGCGGTCTGCAGGGCATAATTGACGGCCACCTCGGTCTTTCCGCTGCCAAAGTGGCCGGTAAATATGGTGATCCTTTTGCTGAACATCCGATTCCCCTCGATTCTTTCATGTGTATATCGCTTAAAGCTTCCCGCTTATATGCATCTGCTATTTTCTCTGTCATTTGCTCTGCTATTTTCTCTGTCATTTGCCCTGTTATTTTCTCTGACATTTGCCCTGTTATTTGATCCTGCTCATTTGTTCTGTCTCATTTGCCTTGTCATTTGCTCCTGCTCATTTGCCAGGCGTTATGCCTGCCAGTTCGCGTATCACTTCTCCCGCGATCATAAGTCCGGCAACAGGTGGTACGAATGAAGTACTGCCTGGTATCCTTCTTTTAGTTTCAGTTCGCTCCCCGCTGCATCTGGGACAAGTGCATGGTCCGCCGCCTGTCTGATCCACAGCCACGGGCTCTGCCGGCACTTCGGGCGAGAAAGCCACTTTAAGCGATGTGATGCCCCTGGCCCTGAGTTCCTTTCTCATTACCTTCGCCAGCGGATCTGTATGTGTTTTCCTGATGTCAGTTATCACGATCCTCGTCGGATCCAGCTTGTTGCCCATCCCCATGCTGCTTATGACCGGTATTCCCCTTTGCTTTGCCTTAGTCACGATATCGAGTTTGGCAGCAACTGTGTCTACTGCATCGATTATATAGTCGATGCTGACGTCCAGCAGCCCGCCGGCTGTTTCAGGCAAATAAAAAAGCTGATGTGTCTCAACCTCGGCTTCGGGATTTATATCCAGGATCCTTTCCTTCATTACCTCGACTTTGGGCCTGCCAATGGTCTTTCCCGTGGCGTGGATCTGCCTGTTTAGATTTGTGAGGCATACAAAGTCGTCGTCAGTCAGTATGAACTTCCCCACTCCTGCGCGGACCAGGCCTTCCACGGTAAAACTCCCCACACCACCTACTCCAAATACCGCCACCCTGGACTGCGCCAGTTTCTTTACTGCATCCGGCCCCACCAGCAACTCGAATCTCGAAAATGCATGAAGCATTATTGGCTACCGTCCTCAATCAGTGTTATGACCCAGCTTTCGCCCTTTTTAGCCATCCTTGCCGTCATCAGCTGGCTTAACTGGGAATCGGGAGCCAACCCGATCGAATGCATATAGCTGACGACTGCGGTATTTTCGTCCGGCATGCGGACGCTGACCAGGCTATCGAACTTCGTCGCCCGGAGCAATTCTGCATACAAAGCGACATTCCCTTCCTGCGCATCTATGTCCGACTTGTGGATCTCGCTGACTCCAAACTGTGCAAGCATCCCCATCCTCAGCACGAAATTATCGTCAAGCATTAGCATTGCTTTGGGATATTCATCAGTAGATCCCAGGTATTTATAGAAGAGCCTGAGTTGAGCAGCAGGACCGCTTTCGTCGGGCTGGCCTTCCTCTGTGCCGGGTCCGCCGGTATCACCTGTGCCTTTTTCTTCTGTGCCCTGACCATCTGCGGATTCACCATTGTCTTCCATGGAAAGCTCAGTGCCGTCAAGGTTAAGAAGCAGGTCGGTTTCAACATCATAAAGCAGTTCAGACCGTACAGGTTCTGCTCCGGAATCGTCAGCAGGCCGCGCATCCCTGGTCAGTCTGACCACTCCGGGTGCATGCCAGCTTATAAATATGTAATCATATATATAACCGGGAGCGCTGTTCTTCCCTATCACGGAATCGCCGTCTCTCCTGCTTCCCCGGACCACGAACTCAGAGTTGGCACAGTCGAATATCTCCAGGATGCTGTCCTCCTGGTACACCTTCATCTTCGGCGGATCTGAGAAACTGTACGCAAGCATGCTGAAATCCCTGTTGAAATACATCCTGCCGTACTTTGCGGGATATGAAAACAGCTTTTTAACAGACAGGTCATTCAGATCCACCAGGTAGAATGAAGACTGGATATATTGATCCGTCCGCGCCCCATTTACCATCAGGTACAGCTGGCCGTGGACGGGATTGAGCAGCGCTTGCCCTATGGAATACGGCCTGTCTTCTTCTGAAGTCGTTCCCTGTTCTTCCGCGTCGTTTTGCTGCGTACCGTCGCCCCCGCCTGCCTCGTTTCTGCTTTCAAATATACCGGCAAGTTCCGGTATCTGTTCTTCATCTATTTCATTCCCGACACTGGCGCCATCCCTGTAATATTTCAGCCTGATAAAGGTTTTCATATCTTTGTTTTCGCAGAGTTCCACTTCGATGTCATATTCAGGAGTGTTATAGCTTACGGGCACGCTTTCACTGGCGATCAGCAGGTCATCATCGGTTTCAGCGTCAGCCGTGTCAGTCCCGGCAGCATCTTCAGGCACATCCTCCTGCGACTCTTCGTCATTTTCCACTGCCGGTTCCTGCATTGACGGCTCTGGATTTTCCTCGCCTGCTTCTTCCGTATTTTCTTGCTGCTTTGTGGTCTGTTTTACATGATCCAGCAGTTTCGTATCAAAATATATAATTGCCGTTGCCAGCATCAGGACAGCAATTATGAATACGATCAACGACTTTCTTGTCTTCACATCGACCACCTGAATCTTTCCGGCTGTTTGAGCCGATATTGTCCTTCAGGACAGAATACCTGTCCGTTCTGTATTATGCTTATATTATACAGAAAGATTTATTCATGCGCAATTCATCACCATACCACGATTTTCTTGGATTGCCCGGAAAGGTCTGGTATAATAGGTAAAGTGGAAAAACGGGGTGTACCCGCAACTTTCTTCAGAATGGAGAATGACAGCTATAAAATTTGTCGTGAGAATGGAGTAATGACAGCTATGAAACATGTCGTGGTTCTGGGCGACGGGATGGCTGATTACCGAATGCCCCAACTGGGGCACAGGACACCGCTGCAATATGCCCGCAAGCCCAATATCGATTTTCTCGCAGCAAACGGTGAAACCGGCATCGTCAGAACGATACCGGAAGGGGTGGATCCCGGAAGCGATACGGCCAACCTGTCCGTAATGGGCTACGACCCCGGGAAATATTATACCGGCAGGTCTCCGCTGGAGGCTGTAAGCATGGGAGTGGAACTCTCCGATAAGGATCTCGCCTTCAGATGCAACCTGGTAACGCTCGATATCAACGGTGATTACGAATCTGCCGTTATGGTCGACTATAGTTCGGATGAAATAACCACACCTGAATCCACCGAGCTGATAAATGAAATAAACAGGCAGCTTTCCGGTGACGGGATAAGATTCCATGCCGGCATAAGTTACAGGCACTGCATGGTCTGGCATGGCGGCTCCGGCACCAGGAGACTGACGCCTCCGCACGATATCCTTGAAAAAAAGATAACGCCGTATCTGCCGTCAGGCGACAACAGCAGCATGTTCATCCATCTGCAGAAAAAGAGCCGGGAAATACTTGCAGATCATCCGGTCAACCTGTCCAGGATATCCCGCGGGCTTCGTCCTGCCAATTCGATATGGCTGTGGGGAGAAGGCAGAAAACCCGCCCTGCCTCATTTCGCTGACAAGTATGGGTTAAGCGGCTCCGTTATTGCTGCCGTCGATCTCATCAAGGGCATCGGCATCTGTGCCGGAATGGATACTGTCGATGTCGAAGGGGCTACGGGCAACATAAACACGAATTTCCGCGGGAAGGCCGAGGCAGCCCTTGAAGAGCTCCGGAACGGGAAAGACTTTGTGTAT
>JAAZKL010000221.1 GCA_012799845.1 Clostridiaceae bacterium | reverse complement strand
CGGCATCCAGGTTTCCTGCCAGATGCGCCATTGATGTTGCTTTGGCCGATATGATCCTCTTGTTCCTGTACGCGTCGGAATAAAGATTGATCGGCTCTATCGGTTTTTCCGTGTCGAACTCCCCGCTGCCGTCGCCCTTAAGCGCCTGCCAGCCATATACGTTCAGACCGCTGCCCGTTACAAGGTTGCCAAGCTTGTCTATGGTAAAATTGCCTGCCCTGGTGAATCTAAAGGTGTCGGTTGCACCGCCCTTGCAGATGAAGAAGCCGTCACCCTCTATCGACATGTCCGTAGGATTGTCTGTCCTTTGCAAGCTGCCTCTCGTGGTGATGGTGTCAACTGCTCCCACCCCGAGACCGAGGCCTATCTGCATCGGGTTCGTTCCGCCCCTGCCGGTTGCAGAGTCAGGTGCGCTTGCTCCTTTCAGCGTCTGGCTGAAAATTTCCTGGAATGTTACTCTTCCTGATTTGAAGCCTACCGTGTTGACATTCGCGACATTGTTGCCTATTACGTCCATTCTCGTCTGATGTGCCCTGAGACCTGACACACCAGAAAACATCGATCTCATCATAAAGCTATTTCGACCTCCTTCAGAATATACATCCCGTCCGTCGTTCAGGGATGTCCAGCCTCCCGAAAGGGTCCGGCTGTTAGATTATCACTGCTCCGTCTATGTTCGTGAATACGTTTTCCTTCAGTTCGTTGCTGTTTACCGCCGTTATCACTGTCCTGTTCCTGATGTTGACTACGAACGCAAGATCGTCCATCAGTATGAGCGTGTCCTTTACTCCCTTTGTTTCAGCTTTAGCAACCGCTTCCTTCATCTTTTCCTTCTGAGCGGGCGTCAGGCTTATATTCCTGGATTGCAGCCGGTATTCCGCGTGCCTGGAGAATTTTATTCCTTCATTTTCCCTCTGCTTCTGCCTGAGGATGCTGTCGAAACTGACTGCCGCCGTACCCTGTCCGGCATCCGGCCTTCCTGTCCGGACCGGCCGCGCCGCCGCTGGACTTCCTGTGATGACGGTCGGGTTGATGCGGTTGCCTGTGTTGTCAATTACCATCATCATCACCTGCCTGTTCGTCATCTGATGCGCCGCCGCTTTCGTTTACAGGATCGGTTTCATTTTCCCCGTCCGGCTGTTCTGCTTCTTCGGCTTCCTCCACAGCTTCCGGCTCTTCGCCTGGATCATCGCCGCTCTTTGCTTCCGGCTTCCTGATGTTGGTGATGCTGTCAAGTGGAACATGCACATCGTTCAGGACTGCTCTTATCCCGCCCCTGTTATCAAATACCAGTTCAGTGATCACGGCAGTCACGGGAACTCTTCTTCCTGTAGCGCTGTCCTTGATTATCAGGTCGATGTGTTCTCCGTTTTTATGGGCAGTGGTCAGCTTGTTCCTGACGTATTCGACATCCGTCGTCCTGATCGTGGTATTGAGCCCGGCGATCTCGGCGCTCACACCGTCCAGGACCGCGTAGTCCTCGTAGATCCCTTTCTGGAGCGACCTGACAGTGCCGCTGACCTTGATCATGTCGCCATCCAGCGGATTGTACACGATCCCGTTTACGAGGCATCCCATAAGGCTCGTGAACTGGGTCAGGTTGCTCTGTGAGGCATATGTGCCTTCAGTCACTTCGATTATGTCATCAACCGGCACCTCTCTGCCCCGGACGACTACATAATATTTCCCGCCGGAATACGTGACGCTCGACACGTCCCCGGAAACCTCGGTGATTTCGCCGGTCGAGGGATCGCGCACATTGGCAAGGATGCCTTTTCCTATCAGGCTGTAGGCCTTTGTTGCTGTAAAGCTCGTATTCAGGTTCTGCATCTGTTCCAGTGCGCTGAACTGCGCCATCTGCGCGATGAATTCCTTGTCATCCGTCGGGTTCAGGGGATCCTGGTATCTCAGCTGAGTAACGAGGAGGTTGAGAAAGTCGTCCTTTCCCAGATCGCCGGTATCCCTGCCGCTGATCCTTGATTCGTTTTCTTTGATTATCTGCTCTATCGTTTTCTGATATGCTACTGCATCAACGCTCATTCATTCACCTCCTATGCTGTAAGGTTTATGGTACTGCCCTGCCACAGCCACGGATCCTTTATTTCCGGAGTTTCGGCAAGTCCCGGCATATCGGGGATCCTGGCTGCCGGCATCGGTGATATGCCTCTTTGCCGGATACCCGCCGGACCCCTGTTATGTAGTCCGTTTTCTTGTGCCTGCCCTCCGTCCTGCCTGACCGACACGTTGAGGCTCTGTACGATGATCCCCTGTCGTTCCAGCGATTCCTTCAGCATCTGCATGTTGGATTCCAGCAACTTCTGGACCTGTGCGTTCTCTGCCACGAACTTTGCCATTACGATGCCGTTTTCAGTGACCACCTTGAGCGACAGCCTTCCCAGACTTTCGGGCTTCAGTTCGATGACCATCTCCGACCTGTCCTGCGTCAGTGTGACGGCGGCTTTTCCGGTTATCTGGCTGATAATCTCCCTTGCGGATACCGTGTGGTCCATCGGTCTGTCTGCAAGTACCTGCACCTGGGCATCCTGTTCGTAACGATTCTGCTGCAGTGCAAACATCCCGGCATCAGCCATGCTGTCATCATTCACCTGCTCAGTGTCCTGCTGCTCCAGGGGTTTTAGTTCCTTTCCGCCGACATTTTCCCCGCCGGTTTCCGCTATCCCGGTTTTCTCGACCTCAGCCCGGGCCTCTTCACCAGCATCTGAAACTGAGGCATCGCTGACCTGTCCCGTTTCCGGGCCTGCACCTGCATCATATGCTGCGTTTGACCTGACATTCCGCACCTTTTCGAGCATATCCAGGATAGCATCCCCGGCTTCTTCCTTTGGAACGTCCGTGCCGTTTTCCTGCCGTGATGCATACTCCTCCAGCTTCTCGAGGATCGCTGTCCGGAGCCGGTCCGCAAACTCAGATATCAGCGTGAGCCCGCCCTGTGATGTCACGGAGGCTTCTGTACCATTCCCGGACGCAATGACCTGTGCGCCTTCGGCTGGATGATCCTCTTCAGCAGCGACAGCGAGTTCCGCCTCCTGCCGCACACCGGCAGCATCTCCCAACAGCTTCATCAGTTCCGCCAGAGCATCCTGCTGCTCCCCATCCAGCCCCAGTATATCCGATAACATGGCTGCAGCTTCGATAAAGCCTTCCTGCGCCGTCAGCGTTTCCTCCGGCATGCCGTACGCCATCAGGATCTCCTTCAGCATCACCCTGTCCATTCCTGTAAGCTGTGCCAGCACTTCCAGCACATCAGGAGATTCGGTCAGCTTTTTCTCTTCGATACCGGGACCTCCATCAGGCTCAGAAGCTTCAGTCCTGTTTCCGGTCCGGGTTACCGTTACGGCCTGTCTCCCTGTCTTTACACCGGCAGATCTGTACGGCCTTTGTAAATACTTATCACCGGTAATACCCGAATTTGCGTTCCGCCTGACCGGTTCAGCCTGTGCCCCGACCGGCCTGTTCTGCGTCCTGGCCATTGTCGCCCCGAATATCTTTCCGAATTCAGAGGTCCTTGCAACAGACTGACGCGGCTGCCTGCCGCCCGCTTTAAGATCGGGAACATTCATTCCGGTCATGAGGTCGACTGTCATTAACTCTGCAAAATTCAACTTCTCACCTCCCTTCGCGAAATCTATGTATCAATTCCCCCTGTACAACTCATTGAGTTTTTCAGTGACTCTCGCTGCAAAATCGGGGGACATTGACTGGATTATCTCTGATGCGTCCTTTCTGTTCATTGCCTTAAGGGTTTCGGCTATCATGTCAAGTTTGGATGTGCCCAACTGCTCAAATACAGCCGCCGCCGAGTCTTCGTCCATTTCTGCGTATACCTGGGCGAACTTCTTCACATTTTCGTCGATCTGCTGCTTTTCCAGGATAGCTTCATATATAGCCGCTGCGTTTTCCGGGTCTATGGATTCGAAATACTCTCTGAACCCTTCCCTGTCACCGTTGGCGACCATCTCCTCCACTTTTTTCTGAAGTTCTTCCAGTTGCTTCTCCTTTTCGATGACTGCCGCCTCGCGCTGGTCCAGGTCCTCAAGCTTTGCGCCTGCGTCCTGTGTGAGCTTGTCATAGTTATCCTTGTAGTAGCTCAATTCGGCGGCTTTCGCATTTGACTGCTCCAACTGCTTCTTCAGTTCCTCGTTTTCTTTTTTGAACTCTATATACTTTTCGCGGATCTCCGCCTGGGTCATGTACTTCGGGTTCAGCGGATCGGGCGGCTCAGGCAGCGCCAGGTTGAGCAGAGGTATCCCCTTAACAGTGGAATAGTACTTTTCCGTCACACCGCCTATGTTGTTGTAGAAAATAAAATAGAAAACAGCAAAAAATGCTGCGATGATGATGACTATATCCAAAATGACCATAAATACGGTAAAGAATTTGCTCTTCTTTTTAGAACCATCTTTCTTCCGTGCGCTATCATCCGGTTTTGCTGACATACTTAATCTCCTGAACCGTTTTCGTTATAATTGTAGCTTACGATTTCATCATTTGTTTTCTGCTCGAGCTTCTTCTGCTCCAGAAGAAATTCCTCGAACTGCCTTTCCCTGAGCTTTTCGAGTATCTTCCTTTCTTTTACAGCCTTTACAAGCTCTTCTCTTACTTTATCGACATATTGCGCGGCATTGTTAACATTTTCTTTTTGCGTCTTGATCCTGGAATTGAGCAACGAGAGGTATTCGTTGAATTCTATCAGTTCATGGACAGTGGTCTTTTTAGTCTTTTCGTTGAACTCTCTGACAGTGTCTTCAAGCATGGTTTCAAGCTCCGACAGCTTGCGCTTTTCGGCTTCCAGCTTTCTTGTCGCGTTTGCGAGTTCGTTTTTTATGCTGTCTTCCTTCTGTTTCCTAAGATTCAGGACAGACTGGAGCTTGAAAATGAACTTCGCCATTATACTCTCCTGGAGACTGATTTTAGATGTGTCATAATCTTCTTGCCAATGGTCCGTCCTGCGTCTATCTGCCTGGATTCAGCTTCTGATCCCTTCAGGAATCATTGGCGGCATGACTCAGAGATTATTAGCATGACGTGCTGACATTATTACAGCATGATGCCGTCATTCTCATTGCAGGATGCCGTAAAGCAGGCTCAATACCTCATCATAATCGAAACGGTCCCCCGTCGACTGCTGGACAAAGCCAAGTATCCTGTCGATGAGGCTTATCGCGTGATCTATCTTTTCATTGCTTCCGTTCACATATGCACCGATATTTATCAGGTCCTCGGCGTCCCTGTATACAGCAAGCGCTTTTTTGACCTCGGCGGCGGCTGCCTTGTGTTCGTCCGTTACTATGTCTGGCATGACTCGGCTTACGCTTGCCAGTACATCGATGGCCGGGTACTGGTTCCTGTTGGCAAGCAACCTTGAAAGCACTATATGGCCGTCGAGTATGCTCCTTGCTGTATCCGTAACAGGCTCCGTCAGGTCGTCTCCATCCACCAGGACCGTGTAAAGGCCTGTGATGGATCCTTTTTCAGAGTTTCCGGCTCTTTCGAGGAGCCTTGGCATTATGCCATAGACAGACGGCGTATATCCCCTGGACACCGGCGGCTCCCCGGTGGCGAGCCCTATCTCCCTCTGTGCCATCGCAAAACGGGTCAGCGAATCCATCATCAGCAGCACATCTTTGCCAAGGTCTCTGAAATATTCGGCGACGGCGGTGGCTATGAAAGCGCCTTTGAGCCTTACAAGAGCAGGCTGGTCAGATGTGGCGACAACTACGACAGACCTGGAAAGGCCTTCCTCTCCCAGGTCCTTTTCTATGAATTCCCTGACCTCCCTGCCGCGTTCTCCTATCAGTGCGATCACGTTAACATCGGCCTTGGTGTTCCTTGCTATCATACCCATGAGCGTGCTCTTTCCCACGCCGCTGCCGGCAAAAATACCTATGCGCTGGCCTTTCCCGACTGTCAGAAGGCCGTCTATCGCTTTGACACCAAGGGGCAGAGGATCGGTTATCCTTTTCCTGTACAGGGGATGCGGCGGATCATTGTCCACCGGGTAATACTTTTCGGGTCTGAAAGGACCCTTGTCATCGATGGGATAGCCAAGACCATCAAGGACACGACCAGTCAGATCTTTGCCTACGCCGGCCCTGAGCGTTGTATCGGAAGCGACCACAAGATTGCCCGGACCTACTCCGGACATGTCGCCAAGAGGCATCAGCAGCACTTTGCTGTCTCTGAATCCAACCACTTCCGTCTGGATTATCCTTTTCCCTCTTGATGCATATAATTTGCAAAGCCTGCCTATATCGACCTCAGGCCCGTCCGACTCGATGGTAAGTCCTACGACCTTGGATACTCTGCCTAAGTATTTGACGAAACTCGATTTTTCCAGCAAATCGTGATATTTCTGAAGGTTTATCTGCACTTTGCCGGGACCTCCCAGGGGCTATCTGCCTTCATATTCTTCTTTCAGCGCCTCTTCGATCTTTTCAAGGCGTGTTTCCGCTCCCGCGTCTATGCTGCCCAGCGGAGTCTCAACAGTGCAGCCGCCCGGCTTCATTGAACTGTCCGGCCTTATATCAAGCTCATCAGCTCCTTCCGAGAGCTGTGCGAGCCTTTCCATATTTTCATCAAGGTATTCATAATCCTCCGGAGATACCCTGATGACAGCACCTTTTTTTTCAGAGCATTCCGCCAGCGCGCTGCTCACCAGCTGAAGTATCACATCCCTGTTCGTTTTCAGTTCGCCGGCAACAGCCTTGCGGGCTATCCTGACTGCAAGCTCCAGTATGTCTGCTTCCATGCCTGCCAGGATCTTCTCATATTCCTCGGCCGCATTTTGCTTTATCTTTTCCGCTTCCTCCAGCAAAGCCCTGTTCTGCATCGCCGCGGACTCCATCCCTTCGACATAGCCTCTCTGCCATGCCTCCTCGGTGATGGCTCCGGCTTCCTCCTCTGCCCTTGCCCTGGCTTGATCTATGATACTTTGGGCTTCCGCCTTCGCTTCGGCTATGATCGCTTCGGATTTCTTTTCCGCTCTCCTCAGCAGTTCTTCGGGGCTTGCTTCAGTTAATGCTTCGTCGCCGTCTGTTTTTCCGTCGGATTCGTCGGTGAACTTCAGGAAATTATCGGGCAGTTTGACCTGGTAAGGCCTGCCGTACGTTACCTGGTTGTTTTTGAACAACTTTTTATACAATTATTTCATCTCCTCCGCCCCTGGAAATGATGATCTCGCCGGCATCCTCAAGCTTCCTGATGATATTCACTATCTTCTGCTGAGCCTCTTCAACATCCTTGAGCCTGACAGGTCCCATGTACTCGATGTCCTCTCTGATCATTTCAGCAAGCCTCTTCGACATATTCGAATAGATTACCTTCTGTACTTCCTCTGTGGCTCCCTTCAGTGCAACAGCCAGCAGGTTGTTGTCCACATCGCGCAGGAACCTCTGTATCGAACGGTTGTCCAGCGTAAGGATATCTTCGAATACGAACATCCTTTTCCTGATCTCTTCAGCAAGGTCCGTATCTTCGATTTCCAGCGTTTCCATGATGTACTTTTCCGTACCCCTGTCGACTGTGTTGAGTATGTTGACGATCGCCTGGAGGCCTCCCGCGGCTGTGAAATCTTCCGTGACGAGCGACGAAAGGTTCTTTTCCAGTATCCTTTCGACTTCCTTTATTATTTCAGGCGAAGTCCTGTCCATTACCGCAATGCGCCTCGCAACATCAGCCTGCTTGTCCTGCGGCAGTGCCGCAAGTACAACTGCAGCCTGCTGCGGTTTCAGGTATGCAAGTATCAGCGCTATAGTCTGCGGGTGCTCTTTCTGGATGAAGTTCAAAAGCTGGGCAGGATCGGCTTTCCTGACGAATTCGAACGGCCTTACCTGCAGTGAGACTGTCAGCTTGTTGATAACGTCAAGGGCTTTTTGCGTTCCCAGCGCCTTCTCGAGGATTTCCTTTGCATAGCTGATACCGCCCTCGGCAATGTACTCCTGGGCAAGGCAGATCTGGTAAAACTCCTCCATGACTTTCTCTTTCTCTTCGGGAGTTACGGTCCTGATATTGGCTATCTCGAGAGTCAGCTGTTCTATCTCTTCTTCCTTAAGATGCTTGAAAATCTCGGCCGATCTTTCAGGGCCAAGTGATATAAGAAGCATAGCCGCCTTCTCCCGACCACTTCTTTCAGTTTTTAACCCGGACATTCTTGCCATTTCGAATAACCCCTCAGATCACAATCGTCTGTAATAATTATCATGCTTTACAATAATCATATTGTTTCAGACAGCCGATTTCTGTTCTGTCAGTCGTCCCATTCATCGGAGAGCCAGTTCCTCAATAGCTGCGCCACCGCATCCGGCTTCTGCTTGACGAATTTTTCTATCTGCTTTTTGATTTCCGATCTCTCTTCCAGTTCGATCTCCGGTACCGGTTCTTCCTCCGGGATCACGAACCTGGGTCCGCCTGCTGTCTGGACAACAACATGCTCTTCCGTCTTTTCCTTCCTGCGCGGTATACCGACGATGAGCATGCCTATTATCAGCAGAAGCATCAATGCAAAGAAGCCGTAGTTATCTATCAGTTCCCTGATCCTGTCCGCTGTCGTCTCTTCTATTGTTTCCATCGGAGCGAGCTTGTACTTGTTGACAGATATGTTGCGTGCAGGTATCCCCGTAGCAGTGCTCAATGCAGTCCTGACATCATTTATGAACTCATCGCTGAGACGCGAATCGTCAGTTACCCTTCGCCCATACCAGAATGTCAGCGCCAGACCTGACTCTTCCGGGATCATTTTGCCGGTCGCCTTTTCATGCTCGCTCAGCATTTCATCGTAACCGTAGTTGATCTCTTCATGGATATTCGAATACTCCGACGCAGAGTTGTCGCCTGTCTGGTATGTCGGAGCGTTGGTCCCTCCGGGGTTCGTCCCCAGTCCCGGTTCGCCGCCGTTACTGCCGTTCTTTACAGTCTCTTCGCTTATACTGCTGCTTATAACGGCGCCGCCATCCATTCCTTCAGGATTGGTTATTTTTTTGATCTGTGACTTTACCTTGTCGAAGTCCAGCGTGACATTGGCAACAACGGTCAATGTATCGAAATTATCGGACTGCCCTGCGCCAAAATAATCCATCACTTTCTGCTGGAATTCTATTTCTTTCTTTCTCCTGAGTTCTTCCTGGCTGTTGGCTGCGTTTATCGATTCATCCGGATATGATGGATTCAGGATATTGCTGTTATTGTCGACAACGGTGACATCTTTCGGGTCGAGATTCTCCACGCTCCTTGAAACCAGCATCACTATTCCCTGGACCTGGGCCTGCGTCAGTTTTTGCGTCGGCCTTACCATGACATATGCGGTAGGTCTCGGCTGTTCGTTGCTGGCATTGAGGAAGATCCACTTTTCAGGCACTGCGAGAGTGACTGCCGCTTCATCTATGTTGTCCAGCATTTTAAGCTTCGCTTCCAGGTCTGATTTTTTTTGGTGTTCCCAGATGTGCTCCTTGTCCTGCTGAGTGGTCAGCAGTCCGATACTCGAAATGGCGTCCGCAAATGTAAAGCCTTCCCTGGGGTAGCCTGCCTGCGCCAGTACTATCTGGGCTTTGTTGTTGTCCTTCTTGTCTATGATGATGGATGTGCCATTGTTCGCAGCTTCGTTCCAGATACCGTTTTCATTGAGTATGCTGACCATCTCTCCGATCTGTTTCACGTCGGAGCTAGTGAACAGTGTCACCCTTTGCGGTCTTGCGAGAATGATTATCGAGATGCTGACAGCGATCACCACGATCGCGGAGGTTATATAGAAACGGGTCTTCTGGGACTTTTCCAGGCTTCCCCAGAATTCCTTAAACTGATCAAGGTACTTCTTTATGAAATCCGGCACAGTTTCACCACCCTGCAACAGTATTCATCATTCGTACATCCATGTCCGATATCATTCGCTTCCTGACCATTATCCGCTCTATATCTGCATCCTCATTATCTCGCTGTATGCATCCAGCAGCTTGTTTCTTATCTGCAGCGTGAATTGAAGCGCAATATTGGCCTTTTCCGCAGCCAGCATGACCTGATGGATGTTGTCGGTCCTGCCTGCCGCAAAATCGTCCGACAGGGCGTCCGCCTCCATCAGCAGGGCATTCGTCCTGTTCAGGGCTTCCCTGAAATACTCTGAAAACGGTATGGTACTTACGGCTTTGCTTTTTTCCCCGGTCTCAAATATGGAACGGGATGGTGCAAGGGAATCTACAGTCCCCAGCTTTCCCAACGCCATGTTTTTCACCGCCCTTTATCTGCTCGTACCAATTTTGACTGTATCTGCCGCCCGCCGGTCGTCAGTTTGTTGCTGCCATCTGTCAACTGTCTTCTGTCATCTGCCGTCCATCATCTTCCGATCTCAAGCGCCTTCAGCGCCATGTTTTTGGTAGTGTTGATCGAGGTAACGTTTGCCTCGTAAGCCCTTGTTGCCGATATCATGTTTACCATTTCCGTCACGATATCCACATTGGGCATTTCCACATACCCGTTTTCATCCGCGTCAGGATGACCCGGATCATAGACTCTCCTGAACGGACTGCTGTCCTCAGCTATCCTTGTCACTTTCACGCCTTTTCCAAGGTATCTCGCTTTGCTGCTTTCTGAAAGATACTGTGAAAACGGTATCCCGTCGGAGCTCTCCTGGAATATAGCGACCCTCCGCCTGTATGGTGTCCCGTCTTCTGTCCTTGTCGTGTTCGCATTGGCAATATTCTGGGAGATTATATCCATGCGCAGTCTTTAGGCTGTAAGTGCGGATGCACCGAT
>JAAZKL010000220.1 GCA_012799845.1 Clostridiaceae bacterium | reverse complement strand
AGGGAAGCGGAAACGGCCGGTGAAGCGGAAGCACAGGTGAAGCGGAAGCACCGGTCAAGCGAAAGCAGCCGGTGAAACGGAAACGGCCGGTGAAGCGGAAGCACAGGTGAAGCGGAAGCACCGGTAAAGCGGGAACACTAGTGACGCAGAAGTAGCCGGCGAAGTGGAAGCGGCCGGTGAAGGGCCGGATCAGACCTGGCAATAAAGGCGGAAAATGGATCCGGAAGACTAAATATGGATGGAGGCTTAAGATGTTGGCAGAGAAATCTATGGAAAAAATCGTTGCTCTTTCGAAAAACAGGGGTTTTGTCTATCCCGGCTCCGAGATATACGGA
The DNA here is from genome assembly GCA_012799845.1 of Clostridiaceae bacterium. Classification (GTDB taxonomy): domain Bacteria; phylum Bacillota; class Clostridia; order Acetivibrionales; family DTU013; genus DTU013. The sequence goes on along the minus strand of JAAZKL010000220.1, from coordinate 3,178 downwards.
GGGCTTGCTAATGCATGGGATTACGGACCTCTTGGCGTTGAACTCAAGAATAACGTCAAAAAGGCTTGGTGGAAAAAATTCGTCCAGGAGAGCATCTATAATGTGGGAGTAGACTGTGCCATACTGATGAACCGGCGTGTATGTGAAGCGTCCGGACATGTGGGGGGCTTCAGCGATCCTCTCATCGACTGCAAAAACTGCAAGACAAGGCACAGGGCCGACAAGCTCATCGAGGACTGGAATGCGGAGAATGGTATAGAGCTCCAGGTGAGCGGATGGAAGAACGAGCAGTTGATGGATTACATAAAGGAAAAAGGGGTCAAATGCCCGGGCTGCGGTTCGGCCAATTTCACCGATATCCGCAAATTCAACCTGATGTTCAGGACATTCCAGGGTGTAACAGAGGACTCGCAGTCGGAGGTATTCCTGAGGCCTGAGACTGCTCAGGGCATTTTCGTAAATTTCAAAAATGTCCAGAGGACTACCCGGAGGAAGATCCCGTTCGGTATATGCCAGATCGGCAAGTCGTTCAGGAATGAGATAACGCCGGGCAATTTCACGTTCAGGACCCGTGAGTTCGAGCAGATGGAGCTTGAGTTTTTCTGTCAGCCGGGCACCGACCTGGAATGGTTCGCATACTGGAAGGATTTCTGTTACCAGTGGCTCCTGAGCTACGGCATGTCAAAGGAGAACCTGAGGATGAGGGACCATTCGAAAGAAGAGCTGTCGCATTACAGCAACGCCACCACGGACATTGAATACAGGTTCCCGTTCGGATGGGGCGAACTGTGGGGCATTGCTGACAGGACGGATTTCGACCTCAGGCAGCACATGGAGTATTCGAAGGAAGACCTGAGCTACTTCGATCCGGTCACCAATGAGAAGTATGTACCGTACTGTATCGAGCCGTCCGTCGGCGCCGACAGGGTGACGCTCGCGTATCTGTGCGAGGCGTATGACGAGGAAGAACTGGAGGACGGCGACGTGAGGACCGTGCTTCGCTTCCATCCGGCTCTTGCGCCGGTCAAGATAGCGGTGCTGCCTCTTTCGAAGAAGCTTGGCGAAGAGACGTTCAAGGTGTATGAGAAGCTGATCAGAAAGTATGTTTGCGAGTATGATGAGACCGGCAGCATCGGCAAGCGGTACAGGAGACAGGACGAGATAGGTACGCCGTACTGCGTCACGTTCGACTTCGATTCGCTGGAGGACGCCAGCGTTACGATCAGGAACAGGGATACGATGGACCAGGTCAGGATAAAGATCGACGAACTTGAAGCCTATTTCGAGGGCAAATTCGACTTTTAACGGGCGGGACAGCGCCTGGAGGCTGCTCAGGAAAGACCGGCAATAAAAAGGACATGCAGGAGCGGCACTTTCAGGAACTGTCCTTTTTTTGTTATAGTTGCGTTTGAAAATGCTAATAATGGGAATGTATAAAGAGGCTGAATATTGTCATAAGTTTAACAGCGTTGAAAAACGCTGTTGAAATTTGAATAATGCAGTGATTCAGGAGATGACCATGGATACGAAAATAGTTATTGTTGGGGCAGGTTATGCCGGCATTCTGACAGCGAAGAAGCTGGCAAACAGATTCAGGAAGAACAAGGGCGTATCGATAACGATCATTGACAAGAATCCTTTCCACACCATGCTGACAGAGCTTCACGAAGTTGCGGCGGGGCGTGTCGATGAGAGCGGCATCAGGATCAGCCTGAAACGGGTTTTTGCCGGTAGGGATGTCGATGTCAGGCAGGATCTGGTCACGGAAATCGATTTTGAAAAAAGAACAGTAATCGGCAGCAATGAGCGCTATGAATATGATTATCTCGTATTATGCGCCGGATCGAAGCCGACTTATTTTGGCGTCAGCGGGGCCGAAGAGCATGCATATACGCTCTGGAGCTACGAGGACGCGATCCTGCTCAAGGACCGTATTCCGGATATGTTCAGGAAAGCAGCCGGAGAGCTCGATGAAGAGGAGAAGAAGAGGCTGCTGACATTCCATGTGGTTGGAGCCGGCTTCACTGGTGTTGAAATGGCTGGCGAACTTGCGGAGTATGTCCCGGTACTGTGTGACAGGTATGAGATCGAAAGGGAACTTGTTTCTATTTCAGTAATAGACGTGCTGGACCGCACGGTACCGACGCTGCCCCCGAAGTTGTCGGCCAAGGTCGAGAGGCGTCTGAAAAAGATGGGCGTACGTGTTCTTCTGAATACACGCGTTGTCAGCATAGGTGAGGATTTCATCGAGTTCGGCAACGGCGAGGATACGACCCATGAAAGGACAGGAACTGTCATATGGGCAGCCGGCATCGAAGCTGCCGATATTACCGAAAAGGCGGCTGAGGACCTGGAAGCTGCCGGCAGGGGACGCATAAAGGTGGACCAATACCTGCGTTCCGTCAAAGATGAACGTGTGTATGTCATAGGCGACAATATGCATTATATACCGCCTGGAGAGGAACACCCGGTGCCCCAGGTGGTGGAAAACTGCGAGCACAGCGCAGCAACGGCGGCGCACAACATAGTCTGCGCCGTTACAGGCAAGGGCGAGATGAAAGTGTACAAGCCCAGTTTCCACGGTATTATGGTGAGCCTGGGCGGACGCTACGGCGTCGCGCATGTGGGGTTCCCGAACAGGAAGTTCAGCCTGCCTTCGTTCCTGGCTATGTTCGTCAAGCATTTTATAAATATGGTCTACTTCGTTCAGTTGCTTGGGTGGAACAAAATTTTCAGCTACATGAAAAAGGAGTTTTTCACCATCAGGCACTGCAGGAGCTTCGTTGGAGGGCATTTGTCGAACAGGACGCCAAGCTTCCTGCTGATGCCGCTGAGGGTGTGGCTGGGCGCTGTATGGGTGTTCGAAGGGATCAAGAAAATACTCGAGGGCTGGTTTGTTTCTCCTAAACTTGAAGGGTTCTTTAACGGCGCGAACCAGTGGTATAACAATATATTGAACGGCACCGGCGGAACGGCCGACGGAGCCAGCGGGGCCACACCGGCGGCAGCGGACGCGGAGAGCGCGGCAACCTAGGCGGCGTCTGACACAGTCAGTACAGCTTCTGCAGCGGTAACCGATGCAGTCAGTTCAGCCACGGGTATGGCAGCGGATGCAGTCAGTGCGGCTACAAGCGTAGCGGCGGATGCGGCAAGTGCGGCAACCCCGGCAGCCGAGGCT
>JAAZKL010000219.1 GCA_012799845.1 Clostridiaceae bacterium | reverse complement strand
TTACCGTCTTTGCCCAGGTAAACATTCAGATGCGCTCCGTAACTGTATTCGATTTCAGGTACGCTAACCGGGATCTGCACGGATCCGTGAGGTTCGAGCGCTATATCCAGTTCTTCTGATTTCAGGATGGCCCCGTCGCTTTCGATATCGTAAGTGATCGTATACTCCTTCAGATCAGTAAAATCAAAACGGTTACAGATCGATAATATGCCATTGCTGAAGTCCGTCCTGATGGGCTGGTAAGCCGCCTTGACTTCCAGGCTGCCGGCTTTGAGGGAACGGTCGGCGAACACCATGCCGTCGCAGCAGAAGTTGCCGTCATGGGTCAGTTCTCCGGCAAAATCGCCGCCATACATTTCTACTCCATCGACATCGACGACATGGTCGGCCCATTCCCAGACGCATCCGCCGATCAGCCTGGGATATTTATCGAAGAGCTCATTGTAATCCCACACGTCTCCCGGCCCGTTGCCCATGGCGTGTGAGTACTCGCACAGAAAAACAGGCATCCTGATCTCATCTGATTTTGCGTATGATTCCAGTTCGTCGAGCGGCATATACATCCTTGAAAAAACATCCGTGACATCGCTCGGCTTTTCTCTCGTCGCATCCTCGCTGTGGATAAGCCTCGTATTGTCCCTCTGCCTGGTCCACTTTATCATTGCGAGATGATTGCGGCCAAATCCGCTTTCATTGCCGGTCGACCACATTATCACGCTCGGATGGTTTTTGAATGTTTCGACCATTCTCTGCATGCGCTCCACGTGTTCTTTTTCCCATTCGGGCATGGTGCACGGCCATTCATTGGTCTCCGTGTCATACCTGTACGGCATGTCGGGCAAGCGGCGCAAAAATCCATGCGTTTCAATATCGGTTTCACACACCACGTAAAAGCCCAGTTCATCGCACATCTGCATGAATTTCGGCGGCGGCGGATAATGGGATGTCCTGATACAGTTGATGTTCAGTTCCTTCATGAGCAGCAGGTCCTGCCGGAGCTCTTCGTCAGTCTGGTACCAGCCGTTATGTTTGCTGGTATCGTGATGGTTCACTCCGTGCAGTTTTACCGGCACGCCATTTATCAGCAGTTCATACTTGTCAGAGACTTCGATTTTCCTGAGACCGCATCTGAACGGGATGATCTCGCCGTCTTTCTCGATTATGACGTCATAAAGGAAAGGTTTTTCCGCATTCCATAAAACCGGGTCCTGCGGCCTGAACGACGCGCTGCCGTTTATTTTCCCTTCATGCAGCAGCTTTTGGCCTTCATAGATCCGGAGATCCGCTTCCCCGTCGATCCTGATATTGAACGCCTTATCATCAGGCAAAATCTCTATATCCTTCAGATGTCCCTCAGGCCTCTGCAGGATATAGACGTCCCGGAAAATACCATTGAGCCTGAAATGGTCCTGGTCTTCCAGGTAACTTCCGACACACCACTTCAGGACCTTTACCGCGACCCTGTTCGTGCCTTTCCTGACAGCATCGGTTATATCGAACTCGGCCTGGAGATGGCTGCCCTGCGTAAAACCTATATAGCTGTCATTTATGTAAAGAAACGCGCATGAAGATACCCCTTCGAAAACGATGTATACCCTGCCCCATTTTTCCTTAAGCTCGAATTCGCGTGAATACACGCCGCATGGATTGTCATCGGGAACGTAGGGCGGATCGACCGGGAAAGGATAATTGATGTTGGTGTAATTGGGATCCTCGTACCCCAATATCTGCCAGCAGGAAGGAACCCGGATCCTGTCCCATTTTTCGATTTTGGAAGGTACGTCCGGCACATCGATATCCCTGGCAAAATAGCAAAAATCCCATTCCCCGTTAAGCAGCAGGTATTCCGAAATCCCCCGCGGGATATAGTAACTCCTCGGCAATTCACGGTTTTCACCGGTCTTAAGTATGTTTTCGTAAATCCTCACAGTCATCAGCCTTTCATTTATAATATATAAGCCTTTATAGGCTTATATATATTGTATAAGACTTTGACCGAAATTTATATATCGTTTTCATACATCACCAGTATTTCTTCCGCGACCTTCCTGCGCGTCATCCGGGAATCCATAGCCTTTTTCTCGATATACCTGTGCGCTTCGGGTTCAGTCAGCGAGAATCGCGAAACCAGGACACACTTGGCCCTGTCGATGATCCGGATATCCTCTATCTTCTGAACAAGTTTCGTATTTTCATTATGTATGGCTTTGAGCTTCTTATGTGCGGCAATGGCCAGTTTCAGCGCATTCCAGAAAAGAGTCCTGCTAATGGGTTTTGCAACCGTAATGACACCATAGTCCTCGACTCTTGCCGATATTTCGTCGTAAAATTCGGCCTTTACCAGCAATATGACCACATTGATGCCCTTCGAAGCGATATTCAGCGCGAGGCTTTCCCCAAACTCGTCAGGCAGAGGCGTATTGATGATATAAAGGTCGAATTCCTTTTCGATCAGCATCCTCCTTGCTTCCCCGCCGTTGGACAGGGTGGTGATATCTGCCACCGAGGCTTGTGCCAGTATCTCAGCTAAACTGTCTGCAACTTTATTCGAATACGATATAATAAGTGCACTGTCCATTGCGCCTCACCTTTTCTCAACTCAACTGCCAACGGAATCAACTGTCAGATCATCTTGAAGTAATTCTCAAGGAAGTATGTCCTCTTGTCGGTAGTCCTGCCAAATGCCTGTAACTCAATGGTTTTCAAACGTATATAGTTCTCCAGGATCTGTTCGTTCAGCGTGTTTTTCAGAAAGTCCGACTTTCCGGCAAGCTTCAGGGCGTACCCCAGGTTCTCGGGAAGCCGCGGCAGTTTGCCGGTAATGCTCTCGTCCGCTGCGTAAAGGTCCACATTCATGCTTTCAGGCAGTGCCAGGCTGTTCTCCATGCCATGCAACCCTGCCGCAATTATCAGCGCGAAGGCAAGATAAGGATTCGTCGAGGGATCCGGGGATCTGAGTTCCATACGCATCCTCTCGTCACTGTCGGAGGGAATACGAATAAGCTGTGAACGGTTGCCGTGCGACCAGGAAATGTATTTCGGCGCTTCACAGGCTCCAAGGCGTTCATAGGAGTTTTGTACAGGATTCAGAAATGCGGTTATTTCCGAGATCTTCTGAAGCACACCTGCTACAAATGATTCGGATGCTTTTGAGTTTTCATTCCCGTCAAGTCTGAACACATTTTGCCCGTTCTGCATAAACGACAGGTTCACATGCAGCCCGCTCCCGCTCTTGTCAGGCAGCGGTTTGGGAGAAAATGAGGCGAACAGTCCGTTCCTCGCGGCTATGCTCTTCACCACCTGCTTGAAGGTGATAAAGTTGTCCGCGCTGTTGACAGCATCAGAAAACTTGAAATCGACCTCATTCTGTCCGGGTCCCCGTTCATGATGGGACGTCTCGGGCCTGATCCCCATCTCTTCAAGGCAGAGGCAGATCTCGCGCCTGATGTTCTCGCTTTTGTCAAGAGGATACACATCCAGGTACCCGCCGCTGTCAAAGGGCACGGCTGTGGGTTCTCCTTTTTCGTCGGTTACGAAAAGGTAGAACTCGCACTCGGCGCCGACCATGCATGTATATCCCTTTTGCCTGGCCCGGTCCACAACAGATTTGAGGATCTCCCTTGTATCCCCCCAGAAGGCGCTTCCGTCGGGATTCTTTATGCTGCAGTAAAAGCGGACCACCCTGCCCTGCTGGGGACGCCACGGCAGAACGGACAGCGTTGCCGGATCGGGGACCAGCAGCAGGTCTGACCTCGTTATATCCGTAAAGCCGCTTACCGCGTGTGCATCGAACGGAATACCGTGTTCGAATGCACGCGGAAGTTCATCCGGGATGATCGAGATATTTTTCAGGTTTCCGAACAGATCGCAAAATGAAAGACGAATAAATTTCACATCATTTTCATGTACGAATTCCAAAACTTCATCGACTGTGGTTCTCATTTCTCCACCCTCCGCAATTTTCTTAATAACAACATTATATCAACAGCGGTGCTCCTATTCCACGGTCACGCTCTTGGCCAGGTTGCGCGGTTTATCTATATCCAGCCCCTTGTTTGCGGCTACGTAATAGCTGAACAACTGCAGACATATGACCGACAGCGAAGGGGCAAAGAGTTCGTTTATTTCCGGAAGTTCGATAGTCTCAAGTTGCTCTCCCGGCTCGGCTTTTATGCAGTTCCCGATAAAGAGCACCCTGGCTCCGCGGCTTATGACCTGTTCAACATTGCTGTAGATCTTCTCATACAGCCTTTCGCAGCAGGAAATGGCTACGACCAGCGTATTGTCTTCGATCAGCGAGATAGTGCCGTGCTTCAGTTCGCCGCCAGCATATGCCTCGGAGTGTATATATGAGATCTCCTTGAGTTTCAGGGAACCCTCCAGGGCTATTGCATAATCTATGTTCCTGCCTATGAAAAATATGCTTTTGCAGCCCACACAGCCTGCCGCGTATTTCGCCACAGGGTCGATCCGCTTCAGCAGTCCGGCCGCTTTGCCGGGAAGGGAAGCAATATCTGAAAGAAGCCTGTCTTCCGTTTCCTTTGATATTTTACCAAGCTTTTTCGCGAATGAAACAGCCAGCAGGTAAAGCAGCACCAACTGGGCCGAAAAGGCTTTGGTGGTGGCCACCGCGATCTCCGGACCGGCCATGGTATACAGAGTATAGTCTGTTTCCCGGGCTATGGTGCTGCCGATGACATTGACGACAGACACCGTAGCGGCTCCCTTCCTTTTTGCCTCTCTCATGGCGGCGATGGTATCGGCAGTCTCTCCCGACTGGCTGACCAGGATGACCAGTGTGCTTTGCCCTACGATGGGGTCCTTGTAACGGAACTCACTGGCCAGCTCCACTTCCACCGTCACGCGGCAGAGCCGTTCAAACACATATTTCGCGACCATGCCCGCATTATATGCCGAACCGCAGGCTGTGATGACGATCCTGTCAAACCTGGAAACATCCAGACTGTCGATGATCCTCCGGTTGTCGCCGTCGCCCAGGACAGATTGGATCGTTTCCTTCAGCACCCTGGGCTGCTCCATTATTTCCTTGAGCATAAAGTGTTCGTAGCCGCCCTTTTCGGCGCTGTCGATGCTCCAGGTAACTGTCTCGGGCTCCTTGTATATCGGCTCCCCGTCCATGTTGAAGAACTCCACACTGTTTTTGGTCAGCACGGCGATTTCCCTGTCATTCAGGTAGCAGACCCTGTTCGTGTGTGCAAGGACCGCCGGCACATCCGAGGCTATAAAATTCCCATGTTCCGAAACACCAACAATAAGCGGGTTGTCCTTCTTTATTGCGACCAGTTTGTCAGGTTCATCAAGGCACATGATGCCCAGGGCATAAGACCCTTCAAGGGCATTGGCGGTCCTGATCATGGTATCGACAATATCACCGTCGTGATAATACTCTGCAAGCTGTGCGATGACTTCGCTGTCGGTCTGTGAAACGAACCTTATCCCTTTCTGTTCGAGGCGTTCTTTTATCTGCCTGTAATTCTCAATGATCCCGTTGTGTACTACGGCGATTTTGTTCTGGCTGCCCAGGTGCGGGTGGGAATTTACATCGGATGGTTCTCCATGGGTAGCCCACCGGGTATGCCCGATCCCCATAAAACCGGCTATGGGTTTTATGCTGATCATTGCTTCAAGGGCTGAAAGACACCCTTTCTGCTTAACGACTTCAAAGCCGTCCTCATTCATGACCGCAACGCCTGCCGAGTCATATCCCCGGTACTCCAGCCTTTTCAACCCGTCCACAATGATCGGTACCGCGTTTTCAGTTCCTGTATATCCTATAATGCCGCACATTGGCTTTCCTCCCCCGCCATATGATCAGTGCCTGCTCTCCTCGACCAATAAGCTTTATCACATAAAAATGATAAAAATAAAAAATGGCGTTCACAACATAATGCACACAGTCCCATATCCGGCCCGATACGGTCTGATCCGGACCGGAAACCCGGCCTTGACTGGTATCGCATTATCTTATGAACGCCATTGTTCATTCCTCTTTATTATATGGCGCTGCTGCTCCGTTTGTCAATGAGATTCAGGAAACTGGAAGTATCGCAATTCTCACTGTTACGGATCAGGCATCGTGACTGAAATTCTCAACCTCGAAAAATTCTCCCTGCCAGTTCCTGAAAGTAGCTTTGTCCTTGCCCAGGCACAACATATAATTCGGCATTATGGGTGTCTTCCCGAGGCCATTCGGACCGTTTATGATATATGTGGGAATCGCGAGCCCCGAAGTCCTTCCGCGAAGGCTTTCCATGATCTCCATCCCTTCCTCGATCTTTACCCAGAAATGGCTTGTTCCCTTGACTGTTTTCGGATGGAATATATAATACGGTTTTACGCGTGTCGT
>JAAZKL010000218.1 GCA_012799845.1 Clostridiaceae bacterium | reverse complement strand
CTGGCTGTATACATCATAGTCATGTTCGGATTTGTTCTGTACAGCAGCAGGGTAAAAAGGATGGAAGAACTGGAGAGGCTCAGGGATATGGACAAAGATAATGGATAGTCTTTAATATGAATAGACATCAGTGGGAATGAAAGAGGGAGACAGGGGGAGATTTTTATGCACTTTAAATATAAATACGGCAGGGGATACAGGGAATTTGACATACCCGACGTGAATATAATGGCGGAACTGCGTCAGAACGATGTCAGAGTAGAGCTTACAGGCATTGACGAGGTCAGGCGCGCCTTGAGGGAGCCTATCTCTTCAAAAAGACTTTCCGGGATAGTGAGCAGCGGCGAAAAAACAGTTATCGTAACCAGCGACATCACGAGGCCGATGCCGACAAGGACAGTGCTCCCGGTAGTCCTGGAGGAGCTTCAGTCGGCAGGTGTGAGATATGAGGATATAACGGTGGTTTTCGCCCTGGGCAGCCACAGGAAGCATACTGAAGAAGAGATGAGGTATCTTCTCGGTGATGATATTTATGAGAAGGTCAGATGTGTTGACAGCGATCCGGACCGTTGCAGAATGCTGGGCACGACTTCACGGGGCACGCCTGTAGAAATATTCGAAGAAGTAGCCGACGCAGACCGCATAATATGCCTCGGCAACATAGAATACCATTACTTCGCGGGATATAGCGGCGGGGCGAAGGCGATAATGCCGGGCGTATCGACCCGTGCCGCTATCCAGGCCAACCACAGTGCCATGATCCGTGATGAGGCGCGTGCAGGCGCCCTTGACGGCAACCCGGTAAGAAAAGATATCGATGAAGTTGCAAAATTCGTTCCCATCGACTTTATCGTGAATGTCGTCCTGGATGAGAACAAGAACATAATCAAAGCCGTGGCAGGCCATTATCTGCATGCTCATCGCGAAGGCTGCCTGTTCCTTGACACGCTGTACAAGGTGACGATACCTGCGAAGGCAGACATAGTCATAACGACACCCGGAGGATTCCCGAAAGACATAAACCTCTACCAGGCCCAGAAAGCGCTGGACAATGCAAAGCACGCAGTCCGCGACGACGGCATCATCATACTGCTGGCGTCGTGCAGTGAAGGCTACGGAGAGAAAGTGTTCGAAAGATGGATAAACTCCTCTGATTCACCTGACAGCCTTATCGAAAGGATAAAAACAAATTTCGAACTTGGCGGGCACAAGGCCGCAGCCATAGCCCTCGTCGAAAAGAAAGCCCGGGTGTTCATCGTATCCGATCTGGACCGCGGCATGTGCGAGCGCTTGTATATGGAGCCCTTCTCCGGCATGCAGGAAGCGCTGGAACGTGCATTTTCGCTGCTGGGACCCGACGCCCGCGTACTGCTGATGCCCCACGGCGGGTCTACGCTGCCGGTGGTCGGATAGAAAATGGTACAAAAAATACAGGAAAATTGAAAACTTATCTTGTTATTGACAAATTAAATACATAGTGCTAATCTTTACTTAATACCCGAGTAATTTACTGGGGATTATCAGGGACACGGGACAGGCATGAGCGGAGGTATGGCTATGAAACTTTCAACCAAAGGCCGGTACGGCCTGAAGGCGATACTTGATCTGGCCCTCCACAGCGCCGAAGGCCAGGTTACCCTTTACAGCATAGCAGAGCGCCAGGGATTGTCGGAAAGTTACCTGGAGCAATTGTTTGCCGCATTGAAGAAAGCCGATCTGATAAAAAGCGTGAGAGGACCGCAGGGCGGTTATATGCTGGCAGACAGTCCGGAGAATATTAGTGTGGGCGACGTGCTGAGAGCGCTGGAAGGATCCCTGGCTCCGACGGATTGCGTATCGGATGACCGGTATGCCGGACAGTGCGGCAATTCAGAGAGGTGTGTCACCAGGAGCGTTTGGGAAAAAATAAGGGACGGAATAAACAACGTTATAGATAATATTACATTGCAGGAATTGATAGACGACTATTACAGGAATAATAACACTATGATGATCGATAATACCTGAAACATAAAGGAGCAAAAAGTATGAGCGCAAGGAGCATATATTTCGACCACGCAGCAACAACACATGTAAAAAGAGAAGTATTGGAAGCGATGTTGCCGTATTTTTCAGAAAATTACGGGAATCCCTCCACGGTATATACCATAGGCAGGACCAGCAAAAAGGCCATCGAGGAGGCAAGGGAAACAGTTGCCCGCATCATCGGAGCGGAGCCCCGCGAGATATTTTTTACCGGTTCGGGGACAGAAGCAGACAACTGGGCTGTAAAAGGCGCTGCCTATGCGAATATGAAAAAAGGGAAACACATCATAACCACTTCCATTGAGCATCATGCGGTGCTCCATGCATGCCAGTATCTCGAAAGTGAAGGCTTTGAAGTGACATATCTGCCGGTGGATGAGTATGGGTTGGTGACTCCCGGGCAGGTGGAAGCAGCCATCAGGCCTGATACGATACTTATTTCCATAATGTTCGCCAACAACGAGATAGGGACCATCCAGCCGATTGCAGAAATTGGCAGGATCGCGCGGGAGAAGGGGATATGTTTCCATACCGATGCCGTACAGGCCATGGGAAATATAAAAATCAACGTATCAGAACTGAATGTGGACATGCTTTCCATGTCTGCCCACAAGTTTTACGGACCGAAAGGAGTCGGGGCGCTTTACGTGAGGAAGGGCGTCAAGCTGACTTCCTTCATGCACGGCGGGGCACAGGAAAGGGGCAGGCGCGCAAGCACCGAGAACGTCCCCGGCATAATAGGGCTGGCAAAGGCCCTGGAACTGGCGGATATGAACATGGAGCAGCACAACAGGAAGCTCGTTGCCCTGCGTGACAGGACCATTGAAGAAATTGAAAAGAAGATACCTTTCGTAAGACTCAATGGCCACAGGGAAAAAAGACTTCCCGGCAACGTCAACTTCTCATTTGAATTCATAGAGGGAGAATCACTTCTGCTGATGCTCGATCTGAAAGGCATAGCGGCTTCCAGCGGTTCCGCATGCACGTCAGGTTCCCTGGACCCGTCCCATGTGCTGCTGGCCATCGGGCTTCCGCATGAAAAGGCGCATGGTTCGCTGAGGATCACCTTCGGCGATGAGAACACCGATGAGGATGTCGACTATCTGATGGAGGTTCTTCCCGAGATCGTCCGGAGATTGAGGGAGATGTCGCCCCTTTATGAGGGTATTCGCAGCAGTAAGGAATAGGAGCCAAACAGCAAGGAAAGAGGGAATGTTATATGATGTACAGTGAAAAAGTTATGGATCATTTCATGAACCCGAGAAATGTGGGTGAAATAGCCGATGCGGACGGTGTGGGACAGGTAGGCAACGCGAAATGCGGAGATATCATGAAAATGTACCTGAAAATCAAGAACGGCGTCATAACTGATGTCAAGTTCAAAACCTTCGGCTGCGGAGCGGCTGTAGCCACCAGCAGCATGGCAACGGAGCTCGTTAAGGGCAAAACTATCGACGAAGCGCTGAAGATAACCAATAAAGCGGTCGCTGAGGCTCTTGACGGACTGCCGCCGGTGAAGATGCATTGTTCCAATCTTGCGGAGGAAGCGATAAAAGCCGCAATAACCGACTATAAGAGAAGAAAAGGCCTGATAGAAGACGACGGCGACTGTAATGTGTGCTGTCTGAGGTGTGAGGATATACACCACCACTTGAACGATGATGATGAATAGGTGAAGCATGTCAAAGGGTAAAGTGATGCTCGGTATGAGCGGCGGCGTCGACAGTTCTGTCGCCGCGGCAGTTTTGATCGAACAGGGATATGAAGTAATAGGAGTCACTATGCAGATCTGGCCTGATATGCAGGATAAGAGGAAGCAGGCTGAAGGCGGCTGCTGTTCTCTTTCCGCTGTGGATGATGCCCGCAGGGTCGCAAACAGGCTCGGGATCAACTATTATGTATTGAACTTCAAGGATGTATTCCAGCAAAAGGTGATCGACTATTTTATCAATGAGTACCTCTCAGGAAGGACTCCGAACCCCTGCATAGCATGCAACCGCTTCGTAAAATTCGAGGCACTGCTGTCAAAGGCGGTCTCGATGGGAATGGATTATATAGCGACCGGCCATTATGCACGCATCACATATGATGACGTGACCGGCAGGTATCTTTTGAAAAAATCGGTCACTGCCGGGAAGGATCAGACATATGCTCTCTATACGATGACCCAGTACCAGCTTGAAAGGACACTTTTCCCGATAGGCGATTTTAAGAAGGACGAGGTACGGGCCCTGGCAAGGGAGTACGGTCTGCCGGTGGCGTCCAAGCCGGACAGCCAGGAGATATGTTTTGTGGAAGACAACGACTATGGCAGGTTCATTGCAGAGAACACCGATGCGGATGTAAAGCCGGGCTGTTTCGTGGACAAGGAAGGCAACGTGCTCGGTATGCACAGGGGGATCATTCATTACACAGTAGGACAGAGAAAAGGCCTGGGCATCTCCTTTGGCAAACCGATGTATGTTGCGGACATACGACCTGGGGACAACACAGTTGTGCTAGGCGATGCCAGTGAGGTTTTTACTTCAGGATTGACTGCTTCGGATCCCAACTTCATTTCTGTGGACGAACTGAGGGATGAAATGAAAGTTACCGCTAAAATCAGGTATTCAGCCAAAGAGGCTCCGGCGGTAATCAGGCCCCTGGACGGGAACAGGGT
>JAAZKL010000026.1 GCA_012799845.1 Clostridiaceae bacterium | reverse complement strand
TTCTGCGGACAGGCTCATACCTGCTCGGGCGACTGAACAGGTGGAGGCGGCACTTTCGGAAGCTTTTTCGCTGAATGTCGGGATAAGGCTGCGTTTAAGGGCGGACAGCCCTCTTTCGGAACTATTGGACGAATACCGTGACAGTATACTGTACAAGGTAAACTCAAAAATTGCAATGAGCAGGGGCATACTGAACGGATGCACCTGGGAGCTGGTCGGCGACCGGCTGGAGATCACGCTGGTGACAAGGGGCCGCGACATACTGAAATCGAAGGGCTGTGACAGGCTGATCGAAGAAATAGTGGAGCAATCCTTCGGAGAAAAGATAAGCGTTGATTTCCGCGACCGCAAGGTGGACGAGGATTTCAGGGAAAAATACAATGAATTCAAGGAAAATGAACAGGCCCGCATAAGCAGCATCCTGACAGCCGAAGAGGCAGCACAGGCGCCTAAGCAGAGAAAAAGGAGGAAAGCGAAAACGGACGACTCAAATGTGGTTGACATTATCACAGGCAAAAACTTCAGTGATAGCCTGATGAGGATGTGCGACGTAACGCCTGATTCAGGCAAAGTCGCCATCTGTGGAAATATTTTGACCGCGGAGTTCAGGGAAATCCGCGGCAACCGGTTTCTGTGCACATTTGACATGACCGACTATACGGGTTCCATTACTGTCAAGTTGTTTGTACAGAAAGACGACTACGATCTTATATCGGAACGGCTAAAGGCGGGTGTTCATTTAAAAGTCAGAGGAGACGCCCAGTTTGACAAATTTTCAAAAGATCTGACCGTGCTGGCTTCAGATATAGTCGAGCTCAAAAAAGATGTGAAGACAGACGATGCGGAAACAAAAAGAGTCGAACTGCACCTGCATACTCAGATGAGCGCGATGGATGCCGTCACTCCGGTGGAGAAGCTGGTGGAAAGGGCGGCGCAATGGGGCCACAAGGCTATCGCGGTCACCGATCACGGTGTTGTCCAGGCATACCCGGAGGCATACAGCGCTGGAAAGAAGCACAACGTAAAGATAATATACGGAGTGGAATGTTATCTTGTCAACGATGAAATACCCATCGTGACTGCCAGTGATGGCGCTGATACAGGGCATAAGCTGACCGGCGGCTTTGTGGTGTTCGATATAGAGACCACGGGACTAAATCCCACTAAAGACGGGATAACGGAGATAGGCGCCGTCAAAATCGAAGACGGAAAGATCGTCGACACCTTCAGCACATTCGTCGATCCCGGTATGCCGATACCGGAGCATATCACAAAGCTCACGGGGATCACCGATGCGATGGTTGCCGGCGCTCCCGGGATCAGCCAGGCGGTCGGGGATTTTCTTGATTTTGCCGGGGGACTTCCGGTGGTAGCTCACAATGCATCATTTGATACGGGATTCATCAGGTACCGTGCCCGGCAGTGCGGCAGGGAAATGAACAATGTGATAGTGGATACGCTGCAGCTCAGCAGGAAACTGTTCCCTGAACTGAACAGGCACAAACTCGATATCGTGGCAAAACACCTGGGTGTTTCTCTCAAGAACCATCACAGGGCTGTGGATGATGCGCATGCGGCAGCGGAGATCTTCATAAAGTGCATTGAAACAGTGGCAGGAAGGGGAGCCCTGACCGTCGGAGATATCGACAGGGTCCTGTCAGGGCTGACCGATGTAAGGAACCTGCCGTCATACCATGCTGTACTGCTCGTCAAAAACAGGACCGGACTCAAAAACCTGTACAGGATAATATCAGAATCCCACCTGAACTATTTCCACAAGAGGCCCAGGGTGCCCAGGAGTATTCTGATGAAATACAGGGAAGGCCTTATTGTCGGAAGCGCGTGCGAAGCCGGGGAACTTTACAGGGCGCTCGTCGACGGAGCCAGCGATCACGAAGCCGAGCGGATCGCAGGCTTCTATGATTACCTTGAGATACAGCCGCTGGGGAACAATGAATTCCTTGTCGAAAGCGGAAAGGTACAGGATCGCGGAAAACTGAAGGATCTGAACAGAAGGATTGTACGTCTTGGAGAAAAACTGAAAAAGCCTGTAGCAGCCACATGTGACATCCACTTCATGGATCCGCAGGACGAGGTGTTCAGGCGCATACTGATGCACGGTCAGGGCTATGCGGATGCTGAAAGGCAGGCGCCGCTGTATTTCAGGACCACGGGCGAGATGCTGGAAGAATTCTCCTATCTTGGTGCTGAGAAGGCATACGAGGTCGTCGTTACGAATACGAATCTGATAGCGGACATGGCAGAGGATGTGGCGCCGATACCTCCGGGGACATACCCGCCAAAGATAGAAGGCGCAGAACAGGAGATAGAAAAGCTGACGTATGCCAGGGCGCACGAGGTCTACGGAGACCCGCTCCCCGAAATAGTGTCCAAAAGGCTTGAGAAAGAGTTGAACTCGATCATAAAGAACGGGTTTGCAGTCATGTACCTGATAGCCCAGAAACTGGTCAAAAAATCCAACGATGACGGATATATCGTAGGATCGAGAGGTTCCGTGGGTTCTTCGCTGGTCGCGACGATGACGGGCATAACTGAAGTGAATCCTCTGCCGCCCCACTATGTCTGCAGCAAATGCAAACATTCGGAGTTCATGACAGACGGCTCGGTCGGTTCGGGATTCGACCTGCCGGCGAAAATATGTCCTGAATGCGGCGAACGGATGATAGGGGACGGGCATGACATACCGTTTGAAACGTTCCTCGGATTCGACGGAGACAAGGCGCCTGACATCGACCTGAATTTTTCGGGTGAATACCAGGCCAGGGCGCACAAATACACGGAAGTCATTTTCGGCAAGGACAATGTCTACAGGGCCGGCACCATTGCTTCAGTCGCGGACAAGACAGCTTACGGATTCGTCAGGAAGTACCTGGAGGAAAAGGGGATCGCGGTGACAAATGCGGAGATAAACAGGCTCGTAGCGGGATGTACCGGAATAAAAAGGACCACCGGCCAGCATCCGGGTGGCATAATCGTCATACCGGCCGATAAGGATGTATATGATTTCACGCCCATACAGAGGCCCGCTGACGATACATCCTCCGATGTCATAACGACTCACTTTGACTTCCATTCACTGCATGATACCATACTCAAGCTGGACATCCTGGGACACGACGATCCGACCATGATCAAGATGCTCTGCGACTTGACGGGAGTGGATATAAAGGATGTTCCGGTAAATGATGAGAAGGTGATGCAGCTGTTCCTGTCGACGGAGCCTCTCGGGATCGAACCTGAAGCCATAAACTGCGAGGTAGGCACATACGCTCTTCCCGAATTCGGGACAAGATTCGTGAGGCAGATGCTCCTGGACACCAAACCGAAGACGTTCTCAGATCTGCTGCAGATAAGCGGTCTTTCCCACGGTACCGACGTATGGCTCAACAATGCACAGGACCTGGTCAGGGACGGCGTATGCAGCATATCAGAAGTCATAGGCACCAGGGATAATATAATGGTATACCTGATGTACAAGGGGCTTCAGCCGAAATCTGCCTTCAGGATCATGGAGGATGTCAGGAAGGGCAAGGGACTCAAGCAAGAATACGAAGAGGAAATGAAGGGGCACGGCGTCCCGGAGTGGTACATAGAGTCGTGTAAAAAAATAAAGTACATGTTCCCCAAAGCCCATGCGGCAGCTTATGTCCTGATGGCAATGAGGATCGGCTGGTTCAAGGTATATCATCCCCTTGCATTTTATACCGCATATTTTACTGTAAGGGCTGATGAGTTTGACGCCACCACCATGTCCGGCGGAAAAAAGATGGTGGAAAAGAGGATAGAGGAACTGGAAAAGCAGGGAAATGCCATTTCGGCAAAGGACAAGAACGTGCTGACGATACTTGAGGTCGCCAACGAGATGTATGCGAGAGGCATAGAATTCCTGCCTGTGGATCTCTACGAATCCGACGCATCCAGGTTCAGGATACAAGGCAGCGGCATAAGGCCGCCGCTGAATTCGCTGCCTGGTCTCGGGGCCAATGCTGCGCGTGCAATAGCGGAAGCCCGTGAACAGGGCGAATTTATATCCATCGACGATCTGAAGATCAGGGCAAAGGTCAGCAGGAGCGTCATCGAGATACTGCAGCTGAGCGGATGTCTCGACGGCATTCCGGAAAGCAGCCAGATGAGCTTTTTCTGATAAAAGGATTGCTAAATGTAAATAATAGTGTTATAATACTTCGTGGACTTAGCATATCGTTTTTTATGGTAAAGAGTGGGCTGAACCCACTCTTTGTCTTTAGCAACAGGCCGGAAGCCCGGCCGGAAGGAACGGAGATGTGATATGGCAAGGAGAAAAGTCGAGGACATCGTAGAGGAACTGGCGAAACCGATAGTTGAAGGACTGTCCTTCGAACTGGTGGACGTTGAATACCTAAAGGAAGGTGCCAACTGGTATCTGAGGATATACATAGACAAACCCGGCGGCGTGACCATCGACGACTGCCAGGCTGTGAGCGAGCAGATGAGCAGCATACTTGACAGGGAAGACCCTATAAAGCAGAGCTATATGCTGGAGGTATCATCTCCGGGAGAAAGGCCGCTGAAAAGGGAGAGGGATTTTGAACGTTTCAGGGGCGAGTTCGTTGAGGTCAGGCTGTATCAGCCTCTTAACGGCAGGAAGATCTACGAAGGCGAGTTGCTCGGGCTGAATGGAGATATTATAGAAATAAAAACTAACGATGGCGCCACCATGGGATTCGAACGGAAAGATACAGCCATGGTCAGACGGGTCATCCGGTTTTAGGGCAGGACATGATGTCCCGGGGAACGGGACCATGTCTTTGTGAGTGGAAATTCCCGCATATGTATACAGAGAGAGTAATACAGGAGGTAATGGTATGAGTTCGGAATTGATTCGGGCGTTGGATCAGTTGGAAAAGGAAAGAGGCATAGAGAAAGAGGTTTTGGTTGAAGCGATCGAAGCTGCGCTTGTTTCAGCGTATAAGAAGAATTTTGGTTCCTCACAGGAGGTCAGGATATCTATAGATCGTGACACTGGCGAAGTGAAAGTGTTCGCGCTTAAAAGGGTCACTGCAATACCAAAGGACGAGAACAGCGAGATCTCGCTGGAAGAAGCCAGGAAGATGGATAACAGATACGAAGAAGAGGATCTGGCGGAAATAGAGGTGACACCCAGGAAGTTCGGAAGGATAGCCGCGCAGACTGCCAAGAATGTCGTGCTGCAGAGAATACGGGAAGCGGAACGCAATCTCATATTTGAGGAGTATTTCAACAAGGAGGGCGACATCGTCACAGGCATAATCCAGCGCAATGAGCGGAGGAATATAGTAATAGACCTTGGAAAGGCCGAAGCGGTCATGATGCCGTCCGAGCAGACTCCTGGCGAAGAATACAGGTTCAATGACAGGGTAAAAACTTATATAGTTGAAGTGAAAAAGACCACCAAGGGACCGCAGATACTTGTGTCGAGGACACATCCGGGCCTGGTCAAAAGGCTTTTTGAACTTGAGGTTCCCGAGATACACGACGGGACTGTAGAAATCAAGAGCATTTCCCGGGAAGCCGGATCAAGGACGAAGATCGCTGTTTATTCCAGGGATCCGAACGTCGATCCCATCGGAGCCTGTGTCGGCCAGAGGGGAACAAGAGTACAGGCCATCGTTGATGAGCTCAGGGGTGAGAAGATAGATATTATCAAGTGGAGCAGCGATCCCGAGGAGTATATTTCCAGCAGCCTGAGCCCGGCAAAGGTCGTTCGGGTCGATATAGATGAGGAAACCAGGACGGCAAGGGTCATAGTGCCGGATTTCCAGCTTTCGCTGGCGATAGGGAAGGAAGGCCAGAATGCCAGGCTTGCAGCCCGGCTGACCGGATGGAGGATCGATATAAAGAGCGAGTCACAGCTCAGGGCCGCCATCGAACAGCAGATGTTCAACATGGACAACGGTTATGATGACGGATATGACGATGAAAGCGATGAATACCCTGAAGACGGATATGACTACGACGACGGGGATATCCGTGGGGCAGACGCCGATGAGGCATATACTGATGAAGCATATGCCGATGAAACATATGAAGATGAGGCTGAAGCAGACGCGGAACAGGACAGTGGACCGGAACAGGAGTGAGGTGTTTGAAGAAGAAAAGGATCCCTTTGCGCATGTGCATTGGATGCCATGAGATGAAGCCCAAAAAGGAGCTCATCAGGATAGTCAGGGATAAGGAAGGCACGATAAGCGTCGACCTCACAGGAAAAAAGTCCGGCAGGGGTGCGTATATATGCAGGAACATCGACTGCCTCAGAAATGCCCGGAAGAGTAAAAAGCTCGAGAGGGCATTTGAGACAGCCATGGATGAAACTGTATATGAGGCGCTTGAGGGGCAAATGGAGGAAAATGATGCATGACAGGGTATACTCCTTTATAGGGCTGGCTGTCAAAGCCGGAAAGCTGCTGTCAGGCGATGAAACATGCGAAAGGGCTTTGAAGGCCGGAATGGTGCGTTTGGTTATTGTATCTGAGGACGCTTCCGGCAATACCAGGAAAAAATTCATGGATATGTGCAATTACAGGAATGTTGCCATAAGATGTTTTGGAAAGAAGGAGAAGCTTGGAGGATATACCGGCAGAGGAATGCGTTCAGTCGTTGCCGTGATCGACAGGAACTTTGCGGAGCGTCTTTTGGAAATAATCGATGATCACGGTAAAGAACATGGGGGTGTATAGATTTGGAAAAAGTCAGAGTATATGAACTGGCAAAGGAACTGAACACAACAAGCAAGAGACTGATGGAAAAGCTTGCGGAGATCGATATCAATGTAAAGAACCATATGAGCCTTCTCGATGAGAAAGAACTTGAGGCTCTTTACAAGCATATCGGTGTTATCAGGCATGATGAGAAAAAAAGCGAGGCGGATGAAGCCAAGGCTGCTCCCGCCGTGCCTGTGCAGCCCAAACCTGAGATAAGGAAAGAGAGGAAGAACGCCCCCCGCATTATCAGAACAACAGAGATAATAATAAATACCAGGGACGAGAGAGGTACTTCCGGAAACGGCTACGGCAGGGACGGCTCAAAGAGCGGCAGGAGCGAATATATCAGATCGGCTGATGCCAATTCGGGCCTGCTTTCGGGATTTGTGAGGAAAAGCAGGAATGATTATATCGATTCGATAATCGCTGCCAAAAAGCAGGAAACGGTAAGGAAGGAGCAGGGAACCCCGGCAGGCGTCCAGCCCGAAAAGGCTGCCGGGGACGTTCCGAAGCCGGAGACGAAGACCGATGCACAGGCAGAGAAAAAAGATATGGCGGCTGACCGTGCACAGGTCCGGAAACCTGAAACAGTGAAAGATAACCAGAAGGACAGGAAGACATCCGCAGAGGCTGCAGATGCAGCCAGGGAGAAAAAACCAAAGCCGGAAGAGAAACAGCCCCGGGAAGTCAAAAGCAGGGAATCTGCCGCTGACGCCAGGGCAACTGAAAAACCGCACCATGGTGAAACAGGCACCGCGGTTGTTGATAAGCCTGCACCGAAGGTGCAGAGCAGTAAACCGGCTGACAGCAAACCGGCTGGAGACCAAAAGACCGGCAGGAGTGCTGCGCCCGCGGCAGAAAGACCTCAGAGAGATGGTGTGCGGCGGCATGATGCCAGAGCCCGGACTGCAAAACCGCAATACCAGGGCGGCAGACCGCAGGGGGAAAAGGGGCAGTACCAGGGCGGCAGAGCCGGCAGCGGATATAAGCAGGGCGGCAGGCAGCTTGACATCCCGATGCCTGAGCTTACGGCCGCCCAGAAGGAAGAATCTGTATCATAGAGAAGCGAGATCAGACGCGAGTTTTCGAACAAGGATATAGATAAAGGAGCCAGGAGAGAGCAGAGGAAGGAAAGTCCGAGGGTGATCGCGAGCAAGCCTAGCAAGAAGATCAAGCCCACCAATATCGGGCTTCATGAAAAGAAAGGCCTTTCGGAGATCCTTTCCGAAGATTTCATATTAGGTGATTTTTACGATGATTCGGGCATCAGGAAAAAGAAGCAGAACAAACAGAAAAAGGGCAGGGAACAGGGCAAATTCATCCCGCCGAAAGCTGTGCTGACCTCCATAAGGATACCTGAGAGCATAACGGTGAAGGAACTGGCCGAGGCTTTGAAAAAGACTTCCTCCGAGGTCATCAAGAAGCTGATGGGTTATGGCATCATGGCGACCCTTAACCAGGAAGTGGATTTCGATACTGCCTCGGTGGTAGCGGAAGAGTTTGGGGTCAAGGCTGAGAAAGAAGTCGTTCTCAGCGAAGAAGATATACTGTTCGATGATGAGCCGGACGATCCTGAAAAGCTGGTGCCCAGGCCGCCGGTGGTAGTCGTCATGGGCCATGTCGACCATGGAAAGACATCGCTGCTTGATGCCATAAGGTCCACTCATGTGATAGAAAGTGAGGCAGGCGGCATCACGCAGCATATCGGCGCATATACCGTCCGGATCAACGGTAGGAACATCACTTTCCTCGACACTCCGGGCCATGAAGCCTTCACCGCGATGAGAGCGAGGGGTGCCCAGGTCACCGACGTTGCCATACTCGTGGTCGCGGCAGACGACGGTGTGATGCCCCAGACAGTGGAGGCTATAAACCACGCGAAATCAGCTAATGTATCGATAATCGTTGCAATCAACAAGATAGACAAACCGGGGGCGAACCCTGACAGAGTCAAACAGGAACTGACGCAGCACGGACTCGTGCCTGAAGAGTGGGGCGGAGACGTGATCTGCGTAGAAATATCGGCGAAGAAGCATACAAATATCGACCATTTGCTTGAAATGGTCCTCCCGACAGCCGATATACTGGAACTGAAGGCCGATCCGGACAGACAGGCCAAGGGAACGGTCATCGAGGCAAAACTTGACAAGAACAGGGGTCCGGTGACCACACTGCTGGTGCAGAGAGGCACGCTGAAGGTCGGGGATCCAATAATTACCGGAACTACAGTCGGCAGGATCAGGGCCATGGTCGATGACAAGGGCAAGGCGATAAAAAGCGCAGGACCTTCTACGCCGGTGGAAATACTCGGACTGCCTGAAGTGCCTGATGCCGGCGAGACATTTTATGCGATAACTGATGAAAAGCTTGGCAGACAACTGGCGGAGAAACGCAGGACGAAGCAGCAGCAGGAGCATCAGAAGGCTTCTGTGAAGATATCGCTCGATGATCTTTACAAGCAGATCCAGGAAGGAAAGGTCAAGGATCTCAACCTGATCATCAAGGCAGATGTGCAGGGGTCGGTGGAAGCTCTGAGACAGTCGCTGGAGAAGCTGTCCAATGACGAAGTGAGGGTAAATGTGATACATGGAGGCGTCGGTGCCGTTACCGAATCCGATGTGACGCTGGCGGATGTCTCCAATGCCGTCATCATCGGTTTCAATGTCAGACCGATGCTCAATGTTGCCGAGGCTGCAAGAAGAGCAGGCGTCGACATCCGCCTGTACAATGTCATCTACAATGCCATAGAGGACATGGAAGCAGCCATGAAAGGCCTGCTCGACCCAACGTACAGGGAGGTAGTACAGGGGCATATCGAAGTCAGGCAGATATTCAAGGTGTCAGGTATCGGAACTATTGCCGGCTGCTATGTACTGGACGGCAAGATAACCAGGAACAGCGATGTAAGAGTCGTCAGGGACGGGATAGTGATACACGAAGGACACCTGGCGTCGCTCAAGCGCTTCAAGGATGATGTCAAAGAGGTGCTGCAGAGCTTTGAATGCGGACTTTCGATAGAAAGGTTCAATGACATAAAAGAGAACGATATTATCGAAGCATATGTAATGGAAGAAGTAAAACGCTGAAGTTCATATCGGCGCGGCAACAAAGGCCGGACGGGCGGGTCAAACTGTCTGCCCGGCTTTTTGTCAGAAAGCTGCCCGCCGGGGAGAGACAGGTTGTTCCGAAAGGAGTGGTTGTATGGACAGAACAGACAGAATATCAGAAGAGATCAAAAGGGAAATAAGCATCATCATACAGAATGAACTGAAAGATCCAAGACTTGCAAAAATGATCAGCGTAACATCAGTTGATGTCACTAGAGATCTGAGATATGCGAAGGTCTATGTAAGCGTCCTCGGGAACGAAGATGAAAAAAGGGACTCCTGCAGCGGGCTGAAAAGCGCCGCGGGATATATAAGGCGCGAGATAGGGCGCAGGATACAGCTGCGTTACACGCCGGAGATAATATTTGAACTGGATGATTCCATAGAACGCGGGGTATATATAAATAAACTTATAAATGATACACTTCAGGACAACAGGAGAGAGGCGGATGCTGAAAAAGATAGCGGAAACGATGGCTAAAGCCGGCAGTATAGCGATACTGCCCCATATAGCGGCAGACGGGGACGCCATAGGTTCCTCTCTTGCACTGGCGATCGGATTGTCCGGAACAGGGAAGGATGTCAGGGTCCTGCTTGAAGAGAAGGTGCCGCAGATCTACAGCTTTCTTCCGGGCCTGGAACTGGCCGGACTGTTCGATGCTGATGACAGGAGATACGATCTGGCAGTCGCACTGGACTGTGGCGATCTGGAGAGGCTTGGCAGCAGGAGGACGCTCTTTGAGAAGGCTTCCATAACTGTGAATATAGACCACCACCCCACGAATCCCGGTTTTGCCGCACTGGATTACACGGATCCTTCCTGTGCTGCGTCAGCGGAAATAATATATGCTTTACTCGGAGAGATGGGCATAGATCCGGGAAATGACGAAGCAACGTGCCTGTACACTGCCATAGCATCCGACACCGGCGGCTTCAGGTACAGCAATACGACGCCGGCGACTCATATCATCGCTTCAGAGCTTCTAATAAAGGGCATCGATGTGGCCGATATATCCAGGCGCATATTTGATACTGTTTCGCCGGGAAAGGTGAGACTTGCAGGCGAAGCGATAAATTCGCTGAAGTTATATGAGGACGGCAGGATCGCTGTTATATATATCCCGAATGAGGCGATGCGGAGATCGGGGGCTGCAGACGAAGACACCGACGGCATCATAAACATAGCCAGGAATATCAACGGCGTCGAAGCGGCTGCAATGCTCAGGGAGATGGAAAACGGCGATATCAGGGTCAACCTCCGGTCAAACAGCCATGTGGATGTTTCTGCGATAGCATCGAAGTATTCAGGCGGAGGGCACACGAGAGCGGCAGGGTTCACGGTCAGGATCGGAGACCTTGAACAGGTCGGGAAAATGCTTCTCGATGATTTGAGGGGATTGCTCTGATATGGATGGTATACTCAACATATTGAAACCCCCGGGCATGACATCATTTGATGTGGTATCGTTCCTTCGCAGGCTGACAGGCGAAAGGAAGATCGGTCATGCAGGGACGCTGGATCCTATGGCGGCAGGCGTTTTGCCCGTTTGTACCGGCAGGGCGACGAAGGCTGTTGAATTCCTCATGGAGAAGGACAAACTTTACAGGGCCGAAGTAACGCTGGGGATCACTACAGATACACAGGACACGACAGGCACGGTACTGACCGAAAAAAAACCGGAACTGTCGGATCCCGAAATAATAGAAGCTGTCACATCGTTCCGCGGGAAATATGTGCAGATCCCGCCCATGTACTCCGCTGTAAGGGTCAACGGCAAAAAGCTGTATGAACTTGCGCGTCAGGGCATCGAAACTGAGAGGCAGGCAAGAGAAGTAGAGATATATTCCGCAAGAGTCATCAGCATCAGCAGGAAGGATCGTATAAGGGTCCTGTTCGATATCCACTGCTCAAAGGGTACATATATCAGGACTTTATGCGCTGATATCGGGGGCGCGCTGGGATGCGGCGGATGCATGTCGTTTCTGCTGAGGCTAAAGGCAGGCCCCTTCCATATATCAGAATCAGTGACTCTTGAAGAGCTGTCCCTCAGAAAAGACGAAGGGACCCTGGAAGATATCATCATCGGCACGGACACGGTCTTCAGCGGACTCGACAGTTTTATGCTGGACGAGGCATCCGGGAAAAAATTTATGAACGGGATGCAGATACCGTTTTCCAAAATAAGGGAATATAAGGATGGCTGTATGGAGACGGGTATAGATAAAGTTACAAATACATATAAAGATACATTTACAGATGCACATACCAATACAGATACAGATACAGATACAGATACAGATACAGATGCAGATGCGGGTATTGCCAGGACTAAAGACAAAGACAAAGACAAAGACAAAGACAAAGACAAAGACAAAGAGTACGGCAGCCTGGTACGCGTATATGGGAACGACGGACGTTTTATCGCTCTCGGTCTGATTATACGCAAAGAAAACGGCAATTATCTGAAAGTAAGGAAATTTTTCTGATCAGTGAATGGGGTCTGCGGAATTGAAAACTATATTCGGAAATGAAGGCATAAAATTCAATAGTCGTTCAACAGCAGTAGGACTGGGGAATTTCGACGGGCTGCATGTGGGACACATGGTGCTGGTCAATGCCCTTATCAACGAAGCCAGGATAAATAACCTGGAGTCGGTGGTATATACATTTACAAAGCATCCTGAAAACATAATCAGGAAGAACCTTTTCACGCCATTGCTCACGACAGTGGGCAAGCGCATACAGATCCTCGGCGAGACCAGGCTGGACCATGTATATTTCGATGAATTCGACGAGAAATATTCAAGGATGGAGCCGGAGGCCTTTGTGAGGGATATACTGGCTGACAGGCTGGGGGCAGCTGTCGTGATCGCCGGATTCAACTACAGGTTCGGTTATATGGGGCAGGGCGACAGCAGACTGCTGAAGGAACTCGGAGAAAAGTACGGCATCAGGGTCATTATCGTTTCCGCTGTGAGGATGGATTCCGAAATAGTCAGCAGCACGGTGATCCGCGAGTATATTTCAAAGGGAGATATGGAAAGGGCTGCCATGTTTCTTGGCAGGCACTATTCGATAATGGGGAAGGTATCGGACGGAAGGCGGGTCGGCAGGAAGATAGGCTTCCCGACTGCCAATCTTCGCCCCGATGAATACCTGATAATGCCTTCCAACGGCGTTTACCTGACAAAGACGCTTTGCGGCGGGACATATTACAACAGCCTGACAAATGTAGGGATCAACCCGACCTTCGGGGAGTCCCTGAATGTAAGTGTTGAGACCCATATACCCGGTTTTGGGAAGGATATATACGGAAATGATATCGAAGTGTTCTTCCTTAGGAAGCTAAGGGGCGAGAAAAAATTTAAAAGCGCGGATGAACTGTCATCCCAGATATCCCTCGATATAAAGGCGGCCATGGAGTACTTTGGCATGCCGGATCTGTAGATCCTGTGATTATATTAAGACAAATCAGTGTAAATCAACGTATTTTGGCATGGATGATTATACAGCCGGTTAACAACTGCAAAGGAAGGTATGATCATGATCATCAGAATGGAAAGTATAGGCAAGATATACGATACTGGCAAAGTACAGGTCGAAGCGCTGAAGGATGTAAGCCTTTGCATCGACAGGGGAGAATTCGTCGCTATCATGGGACCTTCAGGCTCGGGAAAATCGACCCTCATGAACATACTGGGGTGCCTGGACAGAGCTACGAGCGGATATTATGAACTGGACGGCGTCAACATATCTGAACTGGATGATACTGAACTGGCCAGGATAAGAAACAGGAAAATAGGTTTTGTGTTCCAGTCGTTTAATTTGCTTCCCAAGATGAACGCCGTTCAGAATGTCGAACTGCCCATGATATATGCCGGCGCCGACAAGAAGGAGCGCAGGGACAAGGCGGTCGGGGCGCTTGATAAGGTAGGACTGCTGGACAGGATGGACCACAAGCCCAATGAGCTTTCAGGCGGACAGAAGCAAAGAGTCGCGATAGCAAGAGCCCTTGTGAACGATCCGGCCATCATACTTGCCGACGAACCTACAGGAAACCTCGACACCGCGTCAGGAGAAGATATCATGGCGGTATTCCAGGAACTGAACAGGGAGGGAGTAACCATCATCCTTGTAACACATGAACCTGATATAGCCATGCATACCAAGCGCATCGTCAGGTTCAGGGACGGAGAACTCATAAGTGATGAGATAGTGGAAAACCCGATCGACGCCAGTGATATGATCAGGAAACGGAAGGTGCAGACCGCTGGCTGACGGGAATATATATCTGGCAGAAAGGAAGAGATGATAGTTTGTCTGATATTCAGGTACGGAATGTGAACCGGGAAATGGCCGCTCCGCGGCCGGGCTTCTTCAGGAGACTCATCTGGCTGTTTATTTCACCGGGCAGGCTGATGGAAGAACTGGCAGAAAAGCCGAGGGTCCTGTTCTGGATGATCTTCGGATCGGTCGCAGCCATTCTGCCTTTCATAACAAGGATGCCTTTGTACGAGGAAATGCTGAGGAGATCGATAATTGCCAGTTCTGAATACATGGAATCCTTTGGCATTGAGATGACGCCTGAGATGATAGAAGCCGGACTGCCCGGCGCTGCTGTCACCGGGCTTGCAGGCGCGTTTATCGAGGCAGCGGCCAGGTATGCACTCTGGGCTTTGCTGTTTTTCATCCTGATGAGGATAATGGGAGGAGAGGGCAGGTTCAAGGCATACCTGTCTGTTGTGGTACATGCCGGTATCATACCGGTCCTGTACAACCTGATGCTGATACCTGTTTCCATGTATTCGGGAAGCCTGCATCAGACAGCGGCTTTAACGAGCCTGGCTTCCCTGGCGTCTCCTGAAGAGATGAGCCCACACCTTTACGGGCTTCTTGCAGGCATCGATGTATTCGCGATCTGGAGATTTGCGGTAATGGCAATAGGATTCACGACTGTAAGCAAACTGAAAAAGAAGCAGGTGTATATCGCGACAGCGGTAATACTGATCATCCATGTAGCAATGATCGTGTACAACATGCCTATGAGACTGCAGTTGATGTAGCCGCGGTTCAGCAACCGGATGACAGACGTTTATGGAGGTAGTGCAATGAGAAAAAAGGTGATTATCGGAACCATACTGGTGATATCGACTGCCGTACTGGTCACAGCCGGAGCGATGAGAGCAGCCGGTTCGACAGGCTCAGGAGCGGTAAGCGTGCAGGCTGCCGCAGTTGAAAAGGGAGAGATCTCTTCATTGATATATGCCGATGGTGTGATCGAGGAAGTGGAGAAATCGGAAGTATATTTCGATACGCCGCTGAAAGTGAAGAAAGTCATGATAGAAGAAGGGCAACAGGTGAAACGCGGCCAGCAGCTTCTGGAAGTGGATATGAGCGACCTTTACTCCCAGCTCGAAAAGTTGAAGATCAGCAGGGAAACACAGCAGATAACGCTGGATTCGAAGGTCCTGGATGCCGAGGTGGAAAGGGCGCACAATAACCTGAAAGCTGCGGAGAGGAACTATAATGACACCAAAAAAACATATGAAGACAACAAGGTGCTGTATGAAGCCAACGCCATTTCAAAGGCCGAACTGGAAATGTCAGAAAAAGCGTTCAGGGAAGCCGATGCCGGAATAAATGGCCTGCAGAATGCCAGGCTGGCATATGAGGCAGCCGTCGAGAACAGGAGCAATTCGAGGAAGACTGCCGAGGAAAATATAAAGATCACTGATATACAGATATCCGACCTTGAAAAGAAGATAAATGAGATAAATGAACAGTGCAGGGCTGCCGTCGACGGCGTGGTCGCGGCAGTGGGTGTACAGGAGGGGGCGTACACGGGCAGCATGCAGCCTGCGTACAGGATCATAAACCCGGATAAGCTCCGGATAAGAGCAAAGGTAAATGAGTATGACATAAAGAATGTGGCGGTCGGCCAGAAAGTGAAAGTGACCGGGGATGCGATCGACAAGAAGGCTGAGATATCCGGGACCGTCACGGGGATCTCTCCCGTTGCGACAACAGCCATGACAGCCAACGGCAACGAGACCGTGGTCGAAGTGATCATCAGCGTGGATGAAACGAAGGATGCACTGAAGCCCGGCCTGAATGTTACCTGCGAGATAGCCACGGTAGACCGGAGCGGAGTCCTGCTGGTGCCGATGGAAGCTATCAAGCCTGATAAGGATGATAATATGACCGTATTCGTGATCGATACTGAAACGTATAGAATCAGGCAGCGCCGTATCGAGGCCGGGATCAATTCCGATATGAGTGTAGAGATCCTCGACGGTCTTGATGAAGGAGAACTGGTAGTCATCGACCCTCAGCCCGGCTACAGCGACGGGATGAAAGTCAAGGTAAAGTAGCTTTATTTCCGGAGCGGCCGATGGGAGAGAAATGAGGTGTTCAGATGAATTTTTCAGAAAGTCTTATGCAGGCTTTAGACAGCCTGAGATCAAATAAACTGCGGTCCTTCCTTACCATGCTCGGGATCGTGATGGGCGTATTCTCCATCATTACGATCATGGCGCTTGGCAGTGCCACTGAAAACTACATGAATGCACAATTTGAGAAGATCGGAGCTAATACCATCAGCATCACATACAAAAATATCGATGTCGACAAAAGGGACTGGCTGACGC
>JAAZKL010000217.1 GCA_012799845.1 Clostridiaceae bacterium | reverse complement strand
TTCAGGTTCAGGGATATCGCCGTGACGATGAGGAACCCGGATGACTACGGCAGCATCGTCAAGAGCGTGTTCACACGCTATGGCATACCTTACTTCCTTGACGGAAAGAGGGATATCGACGGCCACCCGCTCATAATTTTCATTCTGTCGGCTCTTGATATATTCACAAGCAACTGGTCATATGAAGCCGTTTTCAGATATGCGAAGACGGGTCTTCTGTCCATTGACAGGCAGGATGTCGACATCCTTGAGAATTACGTCCTGGCAAACGGCATCAGGGGCAGTATATGGACGCGTGAAGAGGACTGGGATTATCCTGTTGAACCCGACAGCAGGAAAGAGCCGTCTGAACAGGAGCCGGAGTTCCTGGACAGGATCAATGCAGCCAGGAGGAAGCTTGTTGATCCGCTCACCGTATTCAGAGCAAAAACAAAAGGCGGAGTCAAGGCAGTCGCTTTCTGCACCGCCCTGTATGAACTGATCTGCGAGACCGGTGCTGCAAAGAGGATAGAGGAGCTTTCGGATATGTTCGCCGATGCCGGGATGCTCGACAGGGCAAATGAGTACCGGCAGGTCTGGAACATAGCGATGAACGTGTTCACACAGATCGTGGAAGTCCTCGGGGACGAAACCATTGGGTCGGAACGTTTTTCAGACATACTGGCCGCCGGCTTTGCCGGGCATAAAATGGGCCTTATCCCTCCTTCGCTCGACCAGGTCCTGGTCGGAAGTATGGAGAGAGCAAGGAGCCATGACATAAAAGCACTTTATATCCTTGGTGCCAATGAAGGAGTGCTGCCGGGCAACCTGGGGGGCGACAGCCTGCTGTCCGACAGCGACAGGGACAGCCTTCAGCAGATTGGGCTTGAACTTGCCGGTAATACGCAAAGCCGTATCCTGGAAGAGAGGTTCATGATCTACATGGCGCTGGCGACCCCGTCGAGGTATCTGTGGCTGAGCTACCCGGCAGCCGACAGGGATGGAAGGGCTCTCCGGCCGTCGAGAGTCATAGCTGAAATAAAAAGGATAATGCCTGCGGCGACAGTGAAAAGCAATGTCATGGCCGAGCCCGAAAACCTGCCCCAGCCGTCGGCTCCGGAACCGGTATTTGACGAAATGGTGTCCCAGCTTCGCCGTTTTTACGACGGCAACAGGATACATGACGGTTGGAAGCAGATATATGGCTGGTTCAACGACAGACCTGAATGGAAGGATAAATGCAGGGCCGTCCTGGGCGGGCTCGATTATACCAACCAGGCAAAGAGCCTCACGGCTGACAGGGCTCTGAGATTGTACGGGAACCCTGTTTTCACAAGTGTTTCGCGGATGGAAACATATGCTGCGTGCCCGTTTTCGTTCTTTGTCAAATATGGCCTCAGGGCAAAGGAAAGAAAAGTATTCAGCTTTGAGCAGGTCGATGCCGGTACGTTCATGCATAATATCATCGATGATTTCTCAAGAATGCTCGTGAAAAGCGAAATAGGCTGGAGAGACCTCGAAGAGGACTGGTGCAGGAATGAGGTCTCGAAGCTGGTGGACAGGTATCTGTCTGCAAAAAGCAGGAATGTGCTCGGCAGCAGCAAGAGGTATCTTTACCTGTCCGACAGGCTGAAGAGGACCGTTGTGAAGGCCCTGATGCTTATTAGCAGGCACATCGCCGCAAGCAATTTCGAACCTTCTGGCTACGAAGTGGAGTTCGGCCAGAACGGCAGGTACCCCGAAATCACCATCGAACTTCCATCCGGCGAGATTATAAAGCTAACCGGAAGGATCGACCGGATCGATACGATGGAAAGCGAAGAAGGCACTTATCTGAGGATCATAGATTACAAATCGGGAAGCAGGGCGCTGAAGCTGGGGGATGTGTATTACGGTCTTCAACTGCAGTTGATCACCTACCTGGACGCGGTGCTGGAACAGCACATGAAGGCAGGGCCCACGGTACCATTGTTGCCGTCAGCGACGGAAGCGTTAGTGCTGGAACAGCACATGAAGGCAGAGCCCGGCAGCGCCGGGGATTATGCGGTTAAAGATGCCGGACCTGAAAATAGCAATCCGGCAGGCAATAAGATAAATGAAAGCAGCGGTACATATTCGCCTGATAAGGCCGGTGAACAGGCGGGTGAAAACAGACAGGGAGCCGATTCAGGCAGGCTTCTGCCGGCAGGAGTGTTGTATTTCAGGCTCAGCGATCCGCTTATCAGGTGCGGGAGGGACAGCACCGAAGAAGAGATCGAGAAGGCCATAATGAAAGAGTTGAGGATGAAAGGCCTGGTGCTTGCTGACGTGAAGCTGATCAGGGATATGGACAGGGAGATTTCCGGGGACTCGCTGATCATACCGGCAAGGATAAACAAGGACGGTTCGCTTGGGAGATCGTCCGCCGCCACGGAGAAGCAGTTCAGGGAACTGTGCGAGCATGTGAGGAAGCTCCTCGGTTCCATCGGCAAAAGCATCCTCGGCGGCAATGTGGCCGTAAGCCCGTATAAAAGGCAGAAGATGACTGCGTGTGATTACTGCGTCTACAGCTCCGTCTGCCAGTTCGACACAGCGATGCGGGACAACCGCTACCGTTACCTGGCCGACCTGGACGATGAAGAGGTATGGGGGCTGATCGGGGAGCAGGGGAAAGCCGATTTGGAAGCAGACGGTAATGGTACTCCGGGTGCAATTGCTGAAACATAACATGCAACTGCGGCTTCCGGTTTTTGACCGGTTGACATGGCAAGTACTGCATCCTGTGTGGGTGCGGGAACGGAGGGATTTGGCAAATGGCGAACAATTGGACAAGAGAACAGCTTGAGGCTATCACCGAGAGAAGCTGCAACCTCCTGGTCGCAGCAGCGGCAGGTGCGGGCAAGACGGCTGTGCTTGTCGAGAGGATAATTCGAAAAATAATCGACCCGGAAAACCCGGTGGATATAGACAAACTCCTGGTCGTCACATTCACCAATGCGGCGGCGACAGAGATGCGCGAGCGGATAGGCGAAGCATTGGCCGAAGCGCTGGAGAAGGATCCCTCCTCGGCCAACCTGCAAAAGCAGATGGCGCTTCTGGACCGTGCAAGCATAATGACGCTTCACTCATTCTGCCTCGAGGTGGTAAGGAGCAACTTCCACGCATTGGACCTGGACCCTCTTTTCCGCATCGCCGATGAGACAGAAGCCGCCCTGATGAGGCTCGAGGCTCTTGACCGGCTGTTTGAAAGCAAATACGAGAACGAGGACAGC
>JAAZKL010000004.1 GCA_012799845.1 Clostridiaceae bacterium | reverse complement strand
TTATGTTCCCTATCCTGTCGGAGGAGTCTTCAAGTTCGTTTATTGAACCCGCTATTTGTTTAACCGTGTCGGTCACATTGCGGATCACTTCTTCCGCTTCCTGTACAGACCTCTCCCCATTTGCGGCTATCTCGATGGCCTTCATGCCGTCCTCCACTGCCTTTTCCGCAGTAACGGCAAGAGTGCCGGTGCCGTCGTCTTCAACAGGCATCGCGCTTTTTGCCGCAGGAGTCCTTAACATAGACATAAGGCCTTCCATGACGCTCCTGAAGCTGCTCGATACCTTGCCGGTATTCTCCCTGCTGTGCGAGAACAGCTCGGCAAGGCTGCTTTTGAGCTTTCCGATATTGGTCGAGGTGGTTTTGACCTGCTCTATCATCTTTTGCTGCCCATCCAGCACAGCGTTGACCTTTTCGCCCAGTTCGCCCAGTTCGTCGCGCCTTTTATCCCTGACCCTGGCGGTGAGGTCGCCTTTGCCTGCCCTGTCGAGCAGCTTCGTCATGTTCCTTATCGGCACGAGTATGTTGCCCGAGAGCCACAAAGCCGCAAACATCCCGATGAACAGCGAAATGAACGATATCCCTGCCAGTGTCAGCAGCAGATTGTTTTTTAGCTTCTGCGATCTTTCAATGTCATCTGCAAGATAAGTCTTATATGAAACCTCAAGCTTGCTGAGGATCCCTATTTCCTGGTCATACAGTCCGGACGCGGCTGCAAAACTCTCGGAAAGGCCTGTGTTTTCAAGCGTTTTTCCTGCTTCCTCCAGCGGTCCTGCCGCTGCTTCCAGCTTACCGCACGCTTCCGCCGCTTCCGCCGCAAGCACGGCATCACCGGCGTCCAACTCCGCCCCCAGGCTTTGCAGTTCAGCGGATGCACTTCTTATCACATTCCTGAACGCATCCATCCGCCCACTGCCGCCGGCTGCAAGCCCGGCCTGCGCCATGCCGTATGCTTCGGCTGTCAGTGTGATCGCGGTATTGATGGATGTCAGCTTCCGCAATGCCTTCTGATTTTCAGCAGCAGCCAGACCGTTGACAATGCTGCGGATATTGGTCCCTTTGAGCAGAGCGGAGTCGAGATATGTTTTTATGGTGTCGGCAAGGACCTGATCATATACTGCCGGAGCCATACCGGATGATGACGCAGGCCCGGGCTGAGTCCCTGCTGACCCGTCTGATGCCTGAGTCCCTGCCGACCCGTCTGATGCCTGGGTCCCTGCTGACCCGTCTGATGCCTGGGTCCCTGCCGACCCGTCTGATGCCTGGGTCCCCGCTGACCCGTCTGATGCCTGAGTCCCTGTTGACCCGTCTGATGCCTGTATTGTTTGCCCTTCTGTCGCTCGAACTCCTGCAGATCCATATGCCGATTGTATGCCTGCCGAACGGTCTGGTGTCCGAACTCCTGTTGTTCCGTCTGTCGGTCGTATACCTGCCAGTCCGTCTGTCTGTGTTCCGTTCGGCATCGCTCCCGCATCGCCGGCAGCCTGCTCCCTGAGCGCGTCCAGCTCTGCATTCAGCCTGTCGATTTCCTCAAGCAACGCATCGATTTCCGCCTCAAGTCCGCTTATCCTTGCCTGCTGACCATCCTTCAGCAACAATAAGTCCTGGTTGGTGTCGACCGCCGACCTGTACTCCTGCAGCACCTTCTCGGCAGCAGGCAGCAGTTCGCCAAGGGCCGCAAGCTGTTCCGCCGACAGTGGACCAAGCCTTGCAGTGTCCTTAACGAGCCCGTCCGCGGCAGCTTCCGCCTGCCTGAGCATTCTGCTTTTCAATTCTGTTTCCTTCTGGATAGCAGACTCGTACAACGAAGAGAAATCAGCCAGCAGGGCATGATATTTCGTCGGATCCGACCTTTCGATCCCTTTGCTGATATCCGTTTTGCACATCGTGACAAACTGATCGGTCAGGGCCTTCAGCTTCTCAAGCTCTGCCCGCTCGCTGTCTTCCGACTGTGAAGCCAGCCTGTCTACAGCCTGCCCGATCTTTTCGCTTTCGGTTTCAAGAGCGCTGATCAGAGAGGCATCCCTACCCGCCACCGCGCGGGACATGTCCTGATACTGCCTGTGTATCATACCGCTGATCTCGCGTACGCTGATGATGCGGCTGTTGTTGCTGTCTGCGCTTGCGGCGATGTCCGACACCATCATGTTGTAGCCGCCGAATGTAACAGCAAGTGTAGCTATTGAACATATCAATATCGTTGCTGCAAATGCCAGGATCAGTTTTGCCCTGATTTTAATCATCCGCTTCATCCCCGTTAATGTTGAAGATCAGCCTGTTTCCTTATTTAATTCGATAAAATGAGACAAATTCCTGCTTATATTATATCAGCAACATTTGACATTGGAAATGATATCGGATATAAATAATTGATGTGATGATTAGTTTCCGAAAAAAAAGGACTATTAAAATATATGTAGAATAATAATGAGTACCTTTTTTTCGGACATCACTGTACGAAAGATAAAAATTTTTTTGGTTTTATCATTGTTACAGGACGGTTCGATATGAAAAAGGGGAAAGTTAAAAGAGCTCAGAAACGATATCTTTCCATAGTTTTTGTCCCGCATTCGTCAAATCGTGTAAAGGTTTTGAGATTCAATTCATTTTACCTCAAGCTGACCGCCTTCTTTACGGTATTGGTCTGCGTGTTTGTATTCGGCGGTCTGTATATATCGAGACTGCTCGGGGAAAACGAAGTGCTCAGGAAGAATGTAAGCGACCTTTACGTCACAGCCGCGGAACAGAACAAGCTCCTGCAGATAAAATCTGAAGAGATCGAAACGCTCAGAAATGAGAGTGCGGCATTCAGAGAAATCGTAAATGACAGAATAGAAGAATTCACTGAAAAATTCAACAAACTGACCGATGAGTACCTGAAAGACAGAAGCCCCATAGCCAGCCGTTCCGGCGAAAGGACCGAAACAGCATTTGCTTCTGACATGCGCGGACTCAAGACCTCGCTTGACAGGCTGAGCATGCTGTACAGCAGATCCGATCTTCCTGATGCGGATATAGAGACCGCTGAGGAAAAAATAAATGCATTCATGGAAGTGATCCCCACATTATGGCCTGTCGACGGCAGGATTACGGATGAATACGGCTACAGGAAGGATCCTTTCAATGGCAAGCGCAAGTTCCATACCGGACTGGACATAGCCGCAGACACGGGTACGCCCGTTAAGGCGGCTGCAGGCGGGACGGTGACCTCTGTCTATTATACATATGCTACGGGACGTACCGTTGTGATCGATCACGGCAACGGCTTCGTCACATTGTATGGTCACTGCTCAAAAACCCTCGTGGAACCAGGCCAGCAGGTGAAAAAAGGCGAAGAGATAGCAAAAGTGGGCAATACGGGCCGCAGCACCGGGCCTCACCTCCACCTGGAGATCCAGTTGTACGGATCAGCCATCGATCCTATGGAATACCTGGACAAAAAATAATATCGGGATAAAACATGGGAGTTACAGGATAACAGGACAAAAGGGAATATCATCAGGAAGTCGGCAAAAAATCACAGGAGGTAGGTTATGAGGATGAGGAAAGCAAGCTTCCGCGAGGGAGTAGATACGCTTGTGGGCAGCAACTCGGTATTTACGGGAAGTATCGAGTCTGAGGGTACTGTGAGAGTTGACGGGAAAGTTATCGGCGACATCAAGGTCACTGGCGATGCATACGTCGGCAAGGGCGCTACCGTTGAGGGAAACATGGAAGCGGGCAATGTCCACCTTGCCGGTACGGTGAAAGGGAATATCATAGCCAGGGGACTTCTGAAGATACTGTCCACCGCAAGGCTGTACGGAGACATCAGGATCAACAGCTTTGTAGCGGACGAGGGCGCTTTGTTCCAGGGTAAATGCGAGATGCTCGATGAGCAGGAAGAAGAAAAAACTTCGGCAAAGCACAAAAGGAATTATAAAAAGAGCAACGTACTGGAGGAAGTCTACGAAGAAAACAATTAGGACCCGGGCGGAACGGTTATTAAATTGGGTATCACATAACGAGCATTACATCAAGAAGCAGTAAGGTATATCCAACCGGGCGAACAGCAAAATGACAGCCATGATGAGCAACGTAATCAAAAGGCGGAGCAGCATACGGATCCTGTTGATGTTCCGCCTTTTTACATACCACCATCTCCGGTACAGGTTACTGTTCCTGATCATGTCGGCACCCCCGCCGCATCGTTACAAATCGGGTAAAACACGTCCAGGTTTCCAATGCAGCCTTATCTTTACGATCATAATATGCATCTGGCTCATTTTTGGTTACAACTCTGACCGGCTCATATTTTTCAGTATCTCGATGGACATGTACCGTTTGAGCGTAGTTTCCGTCTGCACGTACAGATCCTCCAGGAACAGCCCGTACAAATCATTGTCTTCTATCAGGTACTTGCTCTGAAGCACCCGGTCCAGCAAATTGCTGACTTTCCTCTGGACTTCCCTGTCCTCCAGGGCATTCAGGTTCCTGTCCTTTGCAATTACCAGCCTGATCAGGGAAGGTATCCTGAGAGCAGGTGTTTCAGTTTCCTGGTCGAGACCCAGCAGCATATCGATATCCAGATCCAGTTCCTGCGCGATGCTTAAAATGACATCAAGGCTGGGATTGTCTTTCCTGCCGTTTTCAAGCTGTGAAAGATACCCGGGCGATATGCCGACCTTTCCGGCAAAATCCACAAGTGTTATGCCGCGCTCTTCTCTCCTGGCCTTTATGATCTCTCCCGCTTTGATATGCAAGGCTCCCGCCCTCCCCCTGGCAATGCCGCCGGCTGTCGGCTGCGGCAGTTTTCACTCCTATTTTATAAGATTACGGGAAACAATACAATAAGAATGGTGCCGATGAGAATGGCACCTGTCCTTAAAATGTGCTATAATGTATTAGCATTTTTGCATGGCATATTCGCTGTTGGAACTGTCAGAACGGTAAAGCAGTCTAATCACACTGGACGGCATGTATCAACTGGTTGATTCCAACAAGGAGGGAAAAATGAAGTTCGGGAAAAGAACTGCTGCAAACGGAGCAGGAAAGAAACGGAAAAGAACGCCTAAACCGGATAGACCACATAAACAGAAAAAACCTTCATTCATAAAAAAGTTCGCATTGACCCTGATCGTCTGCATCCTTGTGTTCGTCCTGGCGATCGGATGCGCGCTGGCCGGCCTGGTCGGCGGCGCTGTTTATGCATATATAGAGACTGCGGAGCCCATCACCGATGAGCAACTGATAGCCAAGGCCTCCAACAGGACCACGCTGATCTATGACGCAAAGGGCAATATTATTCAGAAGCTTACCGGCAAGGACAACATGGACAGCGAACCCGTCACGGACAAGGAAGTGCCCCAGTACCTCAAGGACGCCATCATCTCCATTGAGGATGAGCGTTTTGACCAGCATCCGGGCGTGGATATCCAGGGGGTCATAAACGCGACCCTGGGATTCGTCAAAAGCATACTCACGGGAAGCAGCGAATCGACACGCGGCGGCAGCACCATAACACAGCAGGTCGTAAAGAATATAACGGGAGACACGACGCGTTCCATCAAGAGAAAGGTGCAGGAAGCCTATGCAGCGATACTTCTCGAGCAGAAGCTTGAGAAATGGCAGATACTCGAACTGTATGTGAACCTGGGCTATTGGGGCAACAGCTGTACCGGGGTCCAGTCTGCTTCCAAGAAATACTTCGGAAAACCCGTAAGCGAGCTTTCACTGGCTCAATGCGCACTGCTGGCCGGAATTACAAAAAACCCCGCCAAGTACAACCCCTTTACGGAAAAAGGCCGTGAGCATGCAAAGGAACGCCAGGAAGTCATACTTGGGAAAATGCTTGAGCTTGGGAAAATAAGCCAGGATGAATATGACAAGGCCATTAAGGAAGACCTGAAGTATGCGCCGAAGAACAGTTCACAGAAGTCGACCAACGTTCAGAGTTATTTTGTCGACCAGGTCATAGTAGATGTCCGCAATGCACTGATGGAAGAGATGAACATATCGGCAACCATGGCGAATTACATGATATACGGCGGCGGACTTGAGATATATACTACGATGGATCCGAAAATCCAGGCGGACATGGACTCGGTGTTCATGGACGACACTTACTTCCCGATGGTGAACGAGACCGCCAAAAGGCAGATGGAACACCCACAGGCGGCAATGGCCATAATCGACGTTCAGAACGGTCATGTAAAGGCTCTTTATGGCGGCTACGGAAAAAAGGAAGCCAGCAACACGCTCAACAGGGCTTCATCATCTCTTATGAAAAGACAACCCGGGTCTACTGCCAAGCCTATAGTGGTGTATGGTCCGGTAATAGACATGAAGGCCGCGACTGCCGCAACCGTGGTCGATGACAGGGCTGTTTACATGCTGACAGGCAAGGATGCCGAGAGGGCTTATCCAACCAATTACAACGACAGATATGACGGCCTTACGACTATAAGGAACGCTATTAAAAACTCCGTCAATGTCGTTGCCGCAGTGGTCTGGAGAGATATGCTCGGGGCGGACAACTCCATAGAATATCTTAAAAAAGCAGGTATCGACAGACAAAAGGAAAAATACATCTCCCTGGTACTGGGCGGATGGGAACAGGGCCTCAACCCGCTGCAGCTTGCAGCCTCGTATGTGCCTTTTGCCCATGAAGGCCTGTATTATGAGCCCACGACCTTCACCCTTGTAAAGGACAGCAACGGGAAGGTGATCCTCGACAGGAAGGCCGCAAAAGTAAACATCGTATACAGCGAGCAAACAGCTTTCATAATGACCGAACTGCTCAAAGAGGTGACCAAAGGCCGGACATCCCCATATCCATACTCAGGAACGGCTGTAACCAATATCAATGAAGATACCATAGGCATGCCGGTGGCTGCAAAGACCGGTACTACCCAGAGCAATATCGACAAGTGGCTGGTGGGCTATACCCCCTACTATGCCGCGGCGGTCTGGTACGGCTATGATAATTCGGGCGGCGAGCCGATACCGGTAAAAACTGAAGAAATGTGGCAAGCCCACAAGATATGGGCCGCTGTCATGAAAAAGGTGCATGAGGGACTCCCGAGGAAAGAATTCAACGATATGCCCGACGGTATCGTGACAAAGGAGATCTGCATCTATTCCGGGAAAATAGCGACAGAATTGTGTAAGCACGATCAAAGAGGCAACGCTGTAATAACCGAATATTTCATAAAGGGCACAGAGCCACGCGACGACGATACATGCAAAGTCCATGTCGAAGCGCAGATCTGTACCGAAAGCAAGGACACCATGGGGCGCAACCTGCTGGCAGGGCCCTACTGCCCGGCAGACAAGGTCGAAACGAAAGTATTCATACAGCGCGATCCCCCCTATCTGCCTGAGAAGCCCAACGA
>JAAZKL010000216.1 GCA_012799845.1 Clostridiaceae bacterium | reverse complement strand
GACGCAAATACCGGAAAATTCGGTGCTTTGGGCCACGGTATCACAGATATCGACACAGGGATGCTGATGTCGGTAAAATCGGGAGAGATACTGGAATCTGACATATTAGGTGTAAAGATGAGCAGATCCGGCGTTCCCGGGGAATTGAAGGGAGTGTTTTCTGAAGGGAGGCACCTGGGGACGATAGAGTCCAACACCGAGGTGGGCATATACGGCAGGCTTGACAGGCACGCCATACAGAGGATAAAGGGGAGGACATATCCTGTGGGAGTGAGGGCAAATATCAGGGAAGGCCCGGCTACCATACTATCGAATATAGACGGAAAGAATATCGAGGAATATGATATCGTTATCCAGAAGGTATCGAGGCAAAACCTCAATGGTTCAAAGGGGATGATAATCAAAATCACTGATGAAAGGCTGCTGGGTGCAACAGGAGGCATTGTCCAGGGAATGTCGGGAAGCCCTGTGATCCAGGACGGCAAGATAGTGGGAGCAGTGACGCATGTGCTGGTAAACGACCCGACGAGGGGATACGGTATCTTTATAGAAACCATGCTGACAAATGCGGCATAGCCTCCTTACAGGAAATAAATGGAAATTTAAGGAAATAAATCAGGGACTATTGACTGGCAAACAAAGCTACATGTCGACGAAACTGCTTGAAATAAAGGGTTTCAATTACAAAAAACCGGACATATAATTAAAAAATGGAAATCATGAAAAATAATACTTGATTAAAGGGTTGAGAAAAAATATAATGGAAACATCAGTAAAAAAATATGTATGGAATGGAGGGTGAATTTCTTGCCGGATAAAAAAATTCAGGTCATCATAGCAGACGACAACAAAGAATTCAGCGACATCCTGTCCGAATATCTGAACAGCCAGGGCGATATAGAAGTCGTCGGTATGGCGAAGGACGGCAATGAAGCCTGTGAACTGATAGCAGAAAAATTGCCTGATATCGCGATATTGGACATTATCATGCCGCACCTGGACGGACTGGGTGTACTGGAAAAAGCCAGGTCGATGCAATTGAAAAAACGTCCGCTGTTCATCGTCCTTTCAGCGGTGGGACAGGACAAAATAACACAAAGAGCATTGGCGCTGGGAGCCGAGTACTACATAGTAAAACCATTCGACATGGATGTCCTGGT
Organism: Clostridiaceae bacterium; assembly: GCA_012799845.1. GTDB lineage: Bacteria > Bacillota > Clostridia > Acetivibrionales > DTU013 > DTU013. The sequence continues at coordinate 4,641 of JAAZKL010000216.1, read as the reverse complement.
ATCGCGTATAAGGCAGCTCAAGAGCTCGAATCACAGCCCTATCATCAGATCGGACTACGTTTCCGATGTCAAGTCGACCTACAGAGTTCCTACTCAGCGCAATCTTGAGGTCGAAGTCACGAACATGATGCATGAGATCGGTGTGCCTGCGCATATAAAGGGCTATCAGTATCTGCGCGACGCTATCATGATGGTTGTCAAGGATCTTGATATCATCAACTCCATAACAAAGCAACTGTACCCTTCGATCGCCCGTACATACAATACTACGCCCAGCAGGGTCGAAAGGGCCATCAGACACGCCATAGAGGTCGCATGGAGCAGAGGCCAGGTCGAAACTATCGATGCTTTGTTCGGCTATACGGTCAACCTTGGGATGGGGAAACCCACAAATTCCGAATTCATTGCAATGGTCGCCGACAAGCTGCGGCTTGACATGAAAGTCGGATAGACAGCTGTTCAGCAGCCTGCAGGAATTTCGATCAAAAAACACCACTTAGGACACGAGGTGGTGTTTTAGCCTGTCTGTTTTATTTTTTCTTAAGCTAATGTTCTTCCATAAACTATATGCTATTTATCAAGCCTAATACTTTATATTAAGCCTGATTGTTTTGCCATGTCTTGTATTTTCTGTTAGCTGTATATTCGCTTACGCTTTTGCTCCGAAAATACGGTTTATGATCCTTTTGACCCGGTTGCCGCTGTTTTTTTTCCGCCATACTCCCAAAGCCCTGTCTACTTCTTCATAATGCTTCTCCATCTTACCCTCAAGCCTGCGCATGCTGTTTTCCACACAGGCCCCCAACTCGAGCTTGCTTTTGGATATCTCCCTTGCCAGATGTTCGCGGGTGTTGTCCAGTTCGTAACTTATTTCCTTTGCAAGCTGCCTTCCGAGTTCGTTCAGTATTGCCTGGATAGTATCGAGTTCCCTGCCGGGATTCGGCACAAGGGTCACGGTGCTGTTGTCTTCGACAGGCTGAGGCATGCAGAAGACGCGATCCTGCTGGAGTATCCTTTTTATGGCCTTAAGTTCGAGGCCTTCACTGCGCATCAGTTTTATCCTGTACATCGTGTTTGCAAGTTCCGTGGTATAATAGCGCCTGCCTCTTTCGTCCTTCGGAACCTCCAGTTCACACTCCTTTTCGTAGAATCTCAGGGTATGATCTGTCAACTGGAGCATTTCACCAAGCTCAGAGATCGAATACCTTTCCTTTAGTACTTCCATTATTTACCCTCCGAACTGTACAATATACTATATAATACCATAGTTGGCATATATAGTAAATCCGGAGTACTTATTTTCTCAATATTTCCAGAGTGCGGAGGAAATCGTCCGGCAAAGATGCCTTCAGTGTCAGAGGTGAGCCTGAAAAGGGGTGGAAGAAGGAGACCATTGATGAATGGAGCGCTTGCCTTTGAATAAGTTCTGCGAACTTATTCTCATATTCCGGCAGAGAATACAGTGTATCACCGACGAGCGGATGGCCGGACGCCTGGCAGTGGACTCTTATCTGGTGGGTCCTTCCGGTAACGAGCCTGAATTTGAGGAGCGAACAGCCGGCATATCGTTCGATCACCTCATAATGAGTCACAGAAGGTGCTCCGTCTGCTGAAACGTGACGAAGCATGATGCTACCGGGAAGCCTTTCGATGGGCAGGTCAATAGTCCCGCTGGATCCAGGGAAAGCGCCGTGCACGATGCCCAGGTATTCTTTTTGATACGAATTGCAGCGCATCTGGCGTACAAGGTCGTTCTGTACATGCGGATTCAGTGCGAATACGATGATACCCGAAGTGTCCCTGTCAAGTCTGCTGACCGGACGTATGAGAGTTCTTTTGCCATTGGAGAGGAGGTGATGCATGAGGCCGTTTGCCACGGTGCCTGTAAAGTGGCGGACTGACGGGTGCACTACCATGTCCGGCGGCTTATTTATTGCTATCAGGCAGTCATCCTCGTAGATTATGTCCAGGTCCATTTTCTCAGGTATAATGTCTTCGTTGTGCTCATCGAATTCGATCAGAGCTTCGAGCATATCGCCCTCCGACACTTTTTCATTGACATGCACCGGAACCGAATTCAGCAGGATTCCGCCGGACTGTTTCAGCTTCTTTATCAGCCTTTCCGATATGTGCAGTTTATTTTTGAGAAGCTGTTTGACTGTTTTTGAGCCGTCTTCAGCAGCAATCCTCAACGCGAGTCTCATCATCATCACCGGTAAAACGTATTATCTCAATGTTAGCGCAGGATGATGCACAAATCAACCGCTTGTTGCAGACCCCGCATAAAATGGGCCTTACAGCTTGAATTGCGAATCCGTGTGCGCTAAAATGGATATGTAACAAGAAAAATTTTCTACATAAGAGAATTTTTCAGAGCCCGGATGCAATAAAGAACCCACCGGAGAGAGGTACGTATGGACAAACTTAATCAAGACTTTCTGAAACATACTTTCGGAATAGATGAGAGCATCATCAGACTGACTGAAGGCGTCGAACAAGAAATCAGGGATATAATCAGAGAGATAGAATCCGTAAGGGAAATAAACCAGTACAAGGTCATTGCCGCCATGCAGGAGCATCGCCTCAGCGACTCGCATTTCGGCGGCACGACCGGTTATGGATATAATGACAGGGGCAGGGAAGTGCTCGACAGCGTATATGCTTCCGTATTCGGCGCCGAGGATGCACTGGTCAGGCACCAGATAGTATCGGGCACCCATGCGATAGCCATATGTCTTTACGGGAACCTGAGACCGGGGGACGAGTTGCTTTCCGTTACAGGCAAGCCATATGACACGCTGGAGGAAGTCATAGGGATCAGGGGAGAAGGCGCAGGATCCCTGAAGGACTTCGGAATAGCTTACCGGCAATTGGACCTGCTGGAGGACGGCGGTATAGATACAGACAATATCAGGACGGTCATGGGGCCGCGGACGAAAATGGTCCTGATCCAACGTTCCAGGGGATATGACTGGAGACCGTCGATAAGAATCGAGGTCATCAGGAAAGCTGTTGAGGCGGTAAAAAGAGTAAACAAAGACGCGATCGTCATGGTGGACAATTGCTACGGCGAGTTCACTGAAGCAGAGGAACCAACCCAGGCCGGCGCAGATCTTGTGGCGGGCTCGCTGATCAAGAACCCGGGAGGCGGGCTGGTACCGGCCGGCGGATATATCGCCGGCAAAAGAGAACTGGTGCAGAATGCCGCTTTCAGGCTGACCACGCCCGGCCTCGGAAAAGAAGCGGGGGCGACGCTTGGGAACAACAGGCTCATGTTCCAGGGTCTTTTCATGGCTCCTCACGCTGTTGCCGAAAGCCTCAGGGGGGCCGTATTCACCGCTGCCCTGATGCGGAAACTTGGATTCGAAACTTCCCCGGGACCCGCAGAAAAAAGGAGCGATATTATACAGGCCATACGTTTCAATGATCCGGACAACATGATCGCTTTTTGCCAGGGCATCCAGAAAGGCTCGCCTGTCGATTCCTTTGTAACTCCCGAGCCCTGGGACATGCCCGGATATGACAGCAAGGTCATCATGGCGGCAGGGGCATTCATCCAGGGCTCTTCCATAGAACTGAGCGCCGATGCGCCGCTCAAACTTCCGTATATCGCATATATGCAGGGAGGGCTGGTATACGAGCATGTGAAGCTCGGCGTCATGACAGCCCTTAAATATATGAAGGAAAGAAATCTTGCAGGGTTTTAACAGGTATGAGAAAGATCCATACAGAAGACAAGAGGAAAACAATTGAATTTCCGACAGGACGTGAGATAAGCCGGAAAGAGGCGGTTTCCAACAGGAGGAAGACGTACAGAGGCATTACTGTGGGAACGTTCCTTGTCCTGTTTACAGTCCTTTATGTCCCTTCGCTTCTCAACTGGGTCTCGGGAGCCCATATAGCCCAGGATGTCATAAGGAACGGCATTATCGAGGAATATATCCGTACAGAGGCAGTCCTGATAAGAGATGAGGTACTGCTTAAGCCTTCATCCATCGACGGGCTATATATCCCGGAGATCCATGAGGGGGAGAAGACCGCTGCCTACAGCAGCATAGCCATGGTAATGGGCAGTGAGTCAGACGAACTTCTGAGAGAAATGGATGAAATAAATGCAAAGATCGTCAAAGCACGTATGGAGCAGGCGGAGAAAACCGAATTCTTTTCGGCTGACCTGGCAAAGCTCGACGACGAGATAGGGAAAACGGTAGCAAAGCTGATAGAGGCATGCAACTCAAGAAGTTTTGAGGAAATGGGAAGGCAAAAGGCCAGGATCCACGCCATAGTTGAGAAGAAAGCCGAAATTGCGGCCGGAGATTCAACAAACGATTACATTACTTCACTTCAGAATAAAAAAAGATCCATCCAGAACATGATAGACCAGAATACGGTCCAGGTCAGAACGAACATATCCGGCATAGTTTCATACAGCATCGACGGATACGAAGACGTGCTGACACCTGGCAGGATCGGCGAACTGACAGTCGATGAACTGGACAGGATACGTGAAGGATATCCATCGGTCCGTACGGAAACACGAAGTGTGAAAAAAGAAGAGCCATTTGCCAAGATCATAAAGGGGCTCGACATCCATATGGCGGCAGATATCCCGGCAAACAAGGCGGCGAAACTGAAAGAAGG
>JAAZKL010000215.1 GCA_012799845.1 Clostridiaceae bacterium | reverse complement strand
TTTCGGCGGACCTGGAGGAAGGAGACCAGGCGGTTTTGGCGGACCAAGAGGCCCGCGCTTCGCCATGACCGGAGGCAAACCCAAAAATGCGTCGGCGGCGCTGAACAGGCTGCTTGCTTATATCGGTCGGGACAAGTTCAAAATCCTGCTCGTCTTTGCCTGCGTATTGGTCAGCAATCTGGCTAATCTTGCCGGGAGCTATATTTTGCGGCCTGTTATCAACAACCTGGTTGACGCGGACCGGACAGCGGAAGAAAAAGTATACAACCTTGCAGCCGCAGTTCTTACAATGGCCAGCATCTATGTCGCCGGCGTGGCATTCACATATCTGCAGCAAAGGATTATGATAGGCGTTTCGCAGAATGCACTGGTCAGGATCAGGGAAGAACTGTTCCGCAAGATCCAGAAGCTCCCCCTGAAATTCCATGATACACATGCCCATGGCGATATCATGAGCCGTTTTACGAACGACCTTGATGCGGTAGGCGAAATGCTCAACAATACGATGCCGCAGATTTTTTCAGGTGTCCTCAACCTGATCGGTACCGTTGTACTGATGTTCGTCACCAACTGGATCCTGGCGGTGGTCACTATTCTGACTGTACCGCTGCTGACTTACATAGGAGGCATGATCGGAAAGAAGAGCAGGAAATATTTCGCGGCCCAGCAGCAGGTCCTTGGGGCGGTCAATGGATATATCGAGGAAACCGTTGCCGGCCAGAAGGTAATAAAGGTATTCTGCCACGAAGAAACAGCGGTGGATGAATTCGAGACCCTGAGCGATGACCTGCGCGAAAAGCAAATGAAGGCGCAGTTCTTTGGCGGGATTATGTGGCCTGTCATGGGCAACCTGAGCCAGGTGAGCTATGCACTCTCCGCTACAGTCGGCGGTATACTCTGCCTGACCAGGAACTTTGATATCGGCGGTCTCACCATATTTACGAACTATTCGAGACATTTTTCAAGGCCGGTCAGCGAGCTGTCGATGCAGATGAACGTCATTTATGCGGCATTGGCAGGAGCGGAAAGAGTGTTCGAAGTGATGGACGAGGCGCCTGAAGCGGAAGATCCGGCGGATGCTGCGGAGATTTGCTCTGAAGCGGACAGGATCGAAGGTGCGAAGCCGGTCAGGGGTGAAGTGACGCTGAAGGAAGTGACCTTCGGTTACGTTCACGGCATAACGGTACTGAAGCATATCAATGTAACGGCCAGGCCCGGACAAAAGGTCGCCTTTGTCGGGTCTACCGGCGCAGGTAAGACCACTGTCACGAACCTTATCAGCAGGTTCTACGAGATCGAAGATGGCGAGATCCTGATCGACGGCATCAATATCAGGAATATCAGGAAAGATTCACTGAGAAGCAATATCGCGATGGTGCTCCAGGATACCCACCTGTTTTCCGGGACTGTCAGGGAGAACATCAGGTACGGGCGCCTTGATGCAACCGACGACGAGGTAATTGCCGCTGCCAAAGTAGCATGTGCCCATTCCTTTATAGAAAGGCTGCCCCAGGGATACGATACTGTGCTGGAGGGCGACGGCGCAAATCTGAGCCAGGGCGAGCGGCAGCTTCTTAATATCGCCCGGGCTGCCATATCAAAAGCTCCAATACTGATACTTGACGAGGCCACCAGTTCTGTCGACACAAGGACTGAAAAGTACATCGAGCGCGGCATGGACCAACTGATGAAAAACAGGACTACCTTTGTCATTGCCCACAGGCTGTCCACCGTGCGGAATGCCGACCAGATCATAGTACTGGAGCATGGCGAGATCATTGAACAGGGCACCCATGAGGAGCTTCTTGCAATGGGCGGGAGATACTATCAGCTTTACACCGGGCAGGCCGAACTGGACTAGGAGTGCCGGACCGTTCGTATATTGCAGGAAGGATTTGAAGAGCTGTGCTTGAAAGTCGAAAAAATTCTCTTCACAGCGGATACGCCTGTTATTGAAAAATAGTGTCAGCCATAAAAACAGGAATAATGTGTCAGCCGAAAACCAGGAAGAGGTGGCCAGGGTGCTGCGGCAGCATTTTGTAGAAGGGAGATTTTAGGGTGGGAAGGGTAAATTTCGGTTGAAGGGAGTGTTGCCGTCATGTCAGACAGAATTGATGATAATACTGCGGACAGTATTGCTGTATCGGTGGCGGAGAAACTGTCAGTTCTACCTTTTTATCAGGCATAGTTCTTGGCGGTTCTCGCGCAAGGGGCACTCATGCAGCGGATTCCGACAGTGACATAGGCATCTACTACGAACCGGAATCACTTGACCTGGCTGCAATCAACCAACTTGCCACGGAATTGGATGATGAACACAGGAACGATCTGGTCGTGTCTCCCGGAGGATGGGGAGAATGGGTCAATGCCGGCGGATGGCTGATCATAAAAGGGTTTCACGTTGATCTGATCATGCGTGACATTATACGGGTCGGGAAAATCATTGAGGATACTGAACAGGGGACCGTTACCGTCAATTATCAGACTGGGCATCCTCACGGATATATTAGCGCCATGTACCGCGGCGAACTGGCGATCAGTAAAATTCTTTATACCAGGGATGAGAGCTTCCGCAAACTGAAAAAACGGGCGAAGACATATCCCGTCGCTCTGCGCAAAAGCCTTATGGACTTTTTTATGTTCGAGTCTGGTTTTTCATTAATGTTTGCCAGGGCAAACGCAGGTTCAGACGACAGGTATTATGTCGCAGGCCATATCTTCCGTGCCGTTTCATGCCTGAACCAGGTGCTGTTCGCCATTAACAATGCTTACTGCATTAATGAAAAGAAGGCTGTCAGGATGATCGAGACACTCAAACATAAACCTGAGAATTATGAACAAAGTAGACAGGGCTTTATCTGAAGCCGAAGGTGCTTTGGTATTTACCGTTAAGTTCGGTGAATCGGAAGAAAACCACAGGGTTCTTGAAATTTACGAAGGTGCGGACAAGAACCTGTTTTTCAGGGCTGACGGAGCAGTTTACACGATAGTGAAAGGAAATCTGGCCTATGAGGATTTACTGATATATCAGGAGAATTATACAAGTTATTAAGGAATGTTAAAGATGTTAAAGAATATTAAAGAATATTAAAGAATATTAAAGAATATTAAAGAATGTCAAAGGGTAGGTCCTGTCAGGGGGACGGTCCGGGACTGCTGAAAAAGTCTGGAGGAAAAGTCCGGAGGAAAAGTCCGGAGGGAATTTTGTACCAAAACTACTGCAAGCTGATAGTACCAAAACTACTGCAAGTTAATAGTGCCTGGTTTATTAAACTTTCTTTTTGTTGCCATCTTTCTGTTGCCATGGCATTGTCCGATAAGAAGAGGAGGATGTACAAAAAGAAGAAGAGGGTATACAAAAAGAGGAGGAGGGTGTACAAAGAGGAGGAGGGTGTACAAAGAAGAGGAGGGTGTACAAAAATTGGATTGTTGCAAGCTAAAGCAGCCGGTATTTTGAATTTTGTCAATAAATTAGTTGTCATAATTTTGAATAGACCTCATTATGTAACTTGCCTTTTGATAGCGTAGCCAATTAGACACACAACACTCAAAATTTTGTACACCATGCCCTGAATTTCCCTGGGAAATACTATATTTTCAAGCGCAATAATCCATTGTGTGTTCCTGTGACATATCAAGGGGACGGTCCTGTCAGGACTGTCTTCTTGACATTATCAAACCGATACCCACCGGGAATGATATATGTTATTATGTTATTGTCATATTACATTTCTGTTAGTTATACGTCAGAGGACATATAGGGGTGGATTTTATTGAAGCTTATCTCGTGGAATATCGATTCGCTGAATGCGGCATTGACAGGCACTTCAGAGCGCAGTGGGCTGTCGCGGAAGGTGTTGGATACTATCAGGGATCACGATCCTGATGTTATTGCTCTGCAGGAAACAAAGCTGCCCGGCGATGGGCCGTCAATAAAGCACATGGAGTTCCTGGGAGAGAAGTTCCCGGATTACGCTATTGTTTGGAACAGTTCCGTGGAACCTGCCCGGAAAAGTTACGCAGGCACAATGTTTTTATATAAGAATAATCTGGATCCGTCTGTTTCATTTCCGAAAATCGGTGCACCGGGCACCATGGATCATGAAGGGCGCATAATCACTTTGGAATTCGACCGGTTCTATCTGACACAGGTTTATACGCCAAATGCGGGCGAGAATCTGAATCGCTTGGCAGAGCGCCAGTTATGGGACGAGAAGTTCGCCGGTTACCTTGCGTCCCTGGACAGCAAAAAGCCTGTAGTGGCAACAGGGGATTTCAACGTGGCACATCGCGAGATAGACCTGGCGCACCCTGGAAGCAACCGTCAGTCGGCCGGTTTTACCGATGAGGAGCGACAGGGCTTTACTAATTTATTGGCCAAAGGATTTACTGACACATTCCGGCATATCCACGGCGATGTGACCGGGGTCTATACCTGGTGGTCCCAAATCGTCAGGACGAGCAAGATAAATAATTCCGGCTGGAGGATCGATTACTGGCTGGTCAGCGACCGGATCGCGGAAAAGGTCGTCAGATCGGAAGTCATCGATTCCGGCCCAAGGCAGGACCACGCTCCGACACTGCTCGAGATAGAAATCTAATTGTCAGGGGGACGGTTCGGGACTGCTGAAAAAGTCTGGAGGAAAAAGTCTGGAGGAAAAGTCCGGAGAAAAAAGTCTGGAGGAAAAGTCCGTAGAAAAAAGTCTGGAGGAAAAGTCCGTAGGGAATTTTGTGCCAAAACTACTGCAAGCTAATAGTGCCTGATTTACTAAACTTTCTTTTTGTCGCCATGGCATTGTCCGATCAGAAGAGGAGGGTGTACAAAAGAAGAGAAGGGTGTACAAAAGAAGAGAAGGGTGTACAAAAGAAGAGGAGGGTGTACAAAAGAAGAG
>JAAZKL010000214.1 GCA_012799845.1 Clostridiaceae bacterium | reverse complement strand
TTCAGCGCCCGCATGTACCGGTGCTGCCGCAGGAGCCGCCGAAAATGCTGCAGGTGAATCAGTCTTTTTCTTTTTGCCGATAAACATGACTGCAACCACTACAACAGCTGCGATAATCAGCACATACAGCAGCCAGCCTGCACCGCCGCCTCTCTGATACAGGACGATACCGTAGCCTCCGTCAAGGGTGACAGTTTTACTATCGACATATGTTACATTTGATGACACATATTTTATATCACCGGGAACCTTCAGTGTGAACTTCGTCAGCTCGCCGCCTCCGGTACTCATACCTTCCACTCTTACAACGTTGAGCCCTCCGGTCCCCTTGAGTTTGTCCTTTTCTACGGCTTTGCCGGATTTGGCTTCACGCAGGCCATTCAGGCTGCTCGAAAAATCTTTTTCAAAATCTGAATACTTCCCAAAGAAGGCGTCCGGATCAATGTAGGAAATATTGTTGACACTGATTTCCGCGGTGACCGTGCCGTCCTTCTCTTTTACGCTTTTCAGCTTCGCAACTTTTTTGCCTGCAGCATCATTAGTTTCTTCAATGCCGCTCTTAAGCTGATTTTCAATCTCTTTAAGACTTACCATGTTCTCCGTCCTGATTTCGTACTTAATATCGGCGGATCCATTGTTGTTGACCTTCATTTCGATGTTTATACATCCGGTCAGCAGTGCAAATGCCAGCAAAAGGCAGAAGATGACAGTCGTTTTCAATAACTTTTTCATAACATACTCCCCTCTTTTAAAATGAATCGGTTCTCATCTATACCGAACTAAAATGGGACAGATGACATGTGTCGCCTCATAATACCATTAAATCTGATTCTGCGTTTATGGTCAATACCCTTTTTTTATTTCTAATATATTCAAAAATGTTTGAATCTCTTCCCCTTGCTCAACCGAGCTCCTTCACAAGCAGTTCATTGACAACGGCGGGATTGGCCCTGCCCTTCGATTCATTCATGACCTGGCCCACGAGGTATCCTATGGCTTTTGTTTTCCCGCCGCGGTAGTCGGCCACTGACTTCGGATTCTCTTCGATCACTTTCCTGACCAGATCAAGAAGTGCATCCTCGGAACTGATCTGGGTCAGTCCCTTCTTTTCCACAACTTCTTCAGGCGATCCGCCGCCGGCGAACATCTCCCTGAAAACCTCTCTGCCCGCAGTATTGCTGATCTTCCCTTCCTCGACCATTGAGATGAGCCTGCAGAGCCGGGCAGGTTCCACAGGTATTTCCCGGGACGATATATCGCTTTCATTCAGCATCCTGAGCACATCCCCAAGCACCCAGTTAGCAGCAGTTTTCGGCGCGGCGCCTTCCCTTACAGTATTCTCGAAATACTCCGACAAGTACCTGTCGCCTGTCAGGTTGTCTGCGTCATCGTCACTCAGACCGTACTCCTGTGTGAACCTCCTGTATTTTTCCATCGGCAGTTCGGGCAGCGAGTTTTTTATCGCGGAAACGGCCGTTTCATCGATGATGACCGGCATGAGGTCGGGCTCGGGAAAATACCTGTAATCGTGCGCTTCTTCCTTGGACCTCATCGATATGGTCCTTCCCTTGCCGCTGTCCCATCTCCTGGTTTCCTGCACTATCTTGTGCTCCTCTCCGAACCGGTAGAGTTCTATCTGTCTCTTCTCTTCCCTCTCCAGCGCTTTCTGAAGCTCCCTGAATGAGTTGATGTTCTTCAGTTCGACCTTGGTGCCGTACTCCTTCTGTCCGACAGGTCTCACGGAAATATTGGCATCGCACCTGAGCGAGCCCTGCTCCATACGGCAGTCGGATATCTCACCATATTCGAGTATCGATTTGAGCATCCGCATAAAAGTCACGGCTTCAAGAGGAGAGCGCATGTCAGGTTCGGTAACTATCTCTATCAGCGGTATGCCTGCCCTGTTGTAATCGACCAGCGAATACGGTTCATCCTCCAGGTGTATGAGTTTGCCCGCGTCCTCCTCGAGATGGACCCTGTTTATCCGCACCTTTATATGCCTGCCGCCGCATTCAAATTCAACAGCTCCGTCAGTACATACCGGCATGTCATATTGGGATACCTGGTAAGCCTTCGGGAGATCAGGATAAAAATAGTTTTTCCTGTCGAACTTGTTCAGATAGTTTACCCTGCAGTTGAGTGCCGTTCCGGCTTTGACCGCAAGCCTCACCGCTTCCTCGTTGAGCACCGGGAGCGTCCCCGGAAGGCCGAGGCATACCGGGCATGTGTTCTCATTCGGCTCTGACGCGAATTTTGTAGAACATCCGCAGAATATTTTGGATTTCGTTTTCAGTTCCGCATGTATCTCAAGTCCAATAACAGTTTCGTAATTCATTCAAACAACCTCCTTCCCTATTTCTCGCCGTCAAAGCCCGAGTTTCAAATCCTGCTCCAGCGCATAAGCCGCCTGCAAAAGCACCTGCTCGCCATAATGCGGCCCGATAAGCTGCAGCCCGATGGGAAGCCCGTCACGGCTGAATCCGCATGGGACCGATATCGCCGGAAGCCCCGCCAGGTTCACGATGATCGTGTATATGTCGGCAAGGTACATCTGAAGCGGGTCGCCACTCCTTTCCCCGATCTTGAACGGAAGGACCGGCGATGTGGGCCCGAGGATCAGGTCATATTTCTCAAACACCCCGGCCAGCTGGCTCCTCAACAGCTTCCTGTACTTCTGCGCCCGTTTGTAGTATGCGTCATAATAGCCGGACGACAGTGCGTATGTGCCCAGCATTATCCTCCTCTTCACTTCAGTACCGAAGGCTTCGCTCCTCGATTTTTCCATCAGTTCGTCCACGTCCGCGTATTCCTTCGGCCTGTAACCATAGCGTATGCTGTCATATCTCGCGAGGTTCGAACTGGCCTCTGCGGAAGAGATAATATAATATGCCGACAATCCGTCGCCGGCAGCGGGGAGGGAGACCTCATCCACCGACGTCTCAAGCCCCTCCAGGCGCCGAATGCTCTCATTGAGCGAGGACGCGATCTCGTTTTCGAGCCCGTCAGTGAAATACTCCTTAAGCACGGCTATCTTCAGGCCCTTTATATCTCCGCTGAGCCTGCCCGCATAATCCTGCTGATACTCTCCCCTGTACGAAGTGCTGTCCCTGTCGTCCCTGCCCTGGATGGCTTCCAGCATCAGTGCGCAGTCCTCCACAGTTTTTGACATAGGCCCTATCTGATCGAGGGAAGAACCAAATGCGATAAGCCCGTACCGTGACACAAGCCCGTAGGTAGGCTTCAGGCCGACGATCCCGCAGAAAGCGTCAGGCTGCCTTATCGACCCGCCGGTGTCGGAACCCAGCGATACCGGCACCATACCTGCGGCAACTGCCGCGGCTGATCCGCCTGACGAGCCTCCTGGGACTCTGGTGACATCCCTGGGGTTCTTCGTTATCCTGAATGCTGAATTTTCAGTGGACGATCCCATTGCGAACTCATCCATGTTTGTTTTCCCGACAATGACTGCGTCCTCGTTTATCAACTTTTCAATGACCGCAGCATTATATGGCGGGACAAAGTTCTCAAGCATTCTGGAAGCACAGGTGGTCCTGATGCCGTCGGTGCATATGTTGTCCTTGACTGCGACCGGCACTCCCGCGAGCTTTCCAGGCTGCTTTCCGCTCCTTATCTTTTCATCCACCGCTTTTGCCTGTGCGCGGGCGCTTTCTTCACAAATGGTCAGAAAGGCTCCTATACGATCATCCATCGACTTTATTTTATCAATATACATTTCAGTGATTTCATATGCCGACCATTTCCCTCCGGCTACACCGGCGCTGATCTCACGTATACCCATATGGCCGTTGCTCATGCTCGTGCCCGCAGGATCGCTGCCGTCTTTTTTTGCGTCCTTAAAACCGCCGCTCATCCGAACACCCCCTGCTATTCCAATATCCTGGGAACCTGTATGAATGTTCCGCGCATGGACCCTGCATTGCTGAACAGCTTCTCATTATCCCCGAATACTACGTTTTCATCGGCTCTGACTATCGATTCCTTCCTGTCTGCGAACTCATCAGGATCCACGTTCTCAAGATCCATCCTGTCGATGGACTGAAAGTGGCCGAGGATGCTTTCAAACTCCCCTGTCATCTTTTCAGCCTCTTCATCACTGAAACGAAGCTTCGCAAGCTTTGCAATATAGATGACTTCTTCTTTCGATATCTTCATATGTCACACACCTCCGCGTTATCTGGCTGTATCCCGGAACATCAGCCAATACTGATACTTTCACATGAAAACCATAATCACAGTACCCTTATACTATTAAGAACCATTCTCCATTATCTCCGTACCCACTACGGCTCCAGCCTCTTTATGTCTCTCGGGAACAGCGCCGCCTCCCTTATGTTGTCCAGACCCAGCAGCTTCATCGTAAGCCTTTCCAGGCCGATGGCAAAGCCTCCGTGCGGCGGCATGCCATACCTGAAGCTCTCCAGGTAAAAGGAGAAGCACTCCGGGTCAAGTCCGAACTTTATGATGTTCTGCCTGAGCATTTCATAATCATGAATCCTCTGGCTGCCTGTGGTAATCTCAAGTCCTTTATATATCAGATCGAAGCTCTGCGTCAACCCGGGATCCTCAGGATCGGGCATCGTGTACATGGGCCTCTTGGATGTCGGGTATTTCGTCAGGAAGACAAAATCCGTCCCGTATTCATTTTGCATATGCTCCGAAAACAGCTTCTCGCCTTCCGCATCCAGGCCGCTGAGGGGCGACCGTTTGCCATATTTCTCGAGCACGATGCGTTGGGCTTCCGCCAGCGGGATCCTGGGTATTTCCACGCTGACGGGCAGCGATACGCCGAACATCTCAAGCTCAGCGGCACAGGCCGATCTGAGGTGCCTGAACAGGTAGCTTATATAGCCCTCTTCCAAAGCCACAAGGTCTTCATAGCTCTCAATGAAACCCATCTCCACATCCATGCTCACGTACTCGCCCAGATGCCTCCATGTATTGTGCAATTCGGCCCTGTACGCATGCCCCACTTCAAATACTCTTTCGAAGCCGGCGCCGACCATCATCTGCTTGTAAAACTGCGGACTCTGGGCAAGAAAAGCTCTTTTCCCGAAGAAATCCACCGTGAACATCTCAGAGCCGCCCTCTGTCGCACTGCTGATTATTTTAGGCGTATGGACCTGCGTGAACCCGTTTTCCTTAAGATAATTCCTGAAAGCCTCCTCGATTTCCTGCTGCACTTTGAATATCGCACGGTTTTTGACAGGCCTCAGGCTGACGGTCCTGTGGTCGAGCTGGGTTTCAAGCGAAGCTTTTATACTCCTTTTGTTAATCTCGAACGGCAGCATCTCATAGTATACCGTCCCAAGTATCCTGACAGTACAGGCATGTATCTCCACCCCGGAAGGAGCCTTATCGTTCACGACCCTGTCCCCGACTGCCTCGATACTCATTTCGAGCCTCAGATCCCCGACCATGTCATCATCGGCCACGACCTGGATTATGCCGGTCCTGTCCCTCAACTGCACAAACGCAATTTTTCCGACGCGGTTTATATTGTGCACCCAACCCCTTACCAATACCTTTGGAGCATCACTCTCAAGCACATCCGCAGCATACATTCTCCTCACACATATCGCCTCCTTTTTTGATTTTTACCTGCGCATTCCGAATTAATCAAAAAACCCGTCCCCGTACGATCGATCGTACAGGGACGGGCATATATTATCCGCGGTGCCACCCTGATTAGCCTGAAAAAAGGCTCACTTCATTTCGGTACGGCCCTTCGGTTACCCCATCGTAAGCGATACAGGACCTGGCGATACCTATTCCCTTTATCGGGGGAAAGCCGCCCGCGCCTACTTTCTTAATGATTTCGGACGGGTGCTCGGAAGTGTTCTTCTATGCACGCCTCATACGGAGCTCCCACTCTCCTCCGCTCGCTGTGGATCAGCATTGCATTTACTCTCTTCGTCATCGCGTTTTACGTAATTGCAATATTTTTAATCATTATACCCACAATCTATAGCAAATACAATACATTTTTAATTTTTTCAGTTGACGGGCAGACGATGCTGTATTCATGTGACCATACAGCCGCTCAGATGATGCTATATCCATGCCGCTTGTTATCATGACTGCCCAGTTCATGCCAGGCATTCCGGCACTGGTCCCATGTACAAAAATAATACAATAATTACAAAGCTATTGAAAGAAATAAGGCGAGTACAGGAGTTAAAATCAGACTGGGCGACAATTTTCAAAGATCTGCCAGGTGGTGCTGAACGGATGCAATACTGAAAATGCTGACATATATACGAGGTGATGATCCATGAGTTCAAAAAGGTTCGAAAGATTGGCCTATGACAGTATCGACGACTTTATATACGGCATTGCGAAAAAACCGGTCGTATGCAAAAACGGAATGGTCATCGGTGGAGGGACCGTTTATCCCGAAATCAATTTTACGCTTCCCCCGATGCCCATAACAAATGAAACCATACCGGAGGTAATCAGCCAGTACAGACAGATAATCAAGGATGTGTGCAAACGCGCGCATGAGCTGTATGTTCCAGGGTTTGTCGCGGAAATAGAGCTGCTGCCCCCGGCCACCTATGTTCCCGGATGGGGCGCGGAGATAACGAAGGCAGTAAGAGAAGTGATGCATGATTACGAAGCAAAGCACGGTCTGAAGAGCGCACTGCGCATCACACCTGTCGATATCAGGGAGGACAGCCGGTCTCCCCACATGTGGAAGGGCAGCCACTGGGAAGCATTGATGAAGGCATTATCGGACTGCGCAAGGGCGGGAGCTGACATGCTCGCCATCGAATCCATCGGCGGAAAGGATGTGCATGACGAGGCCAACATATACTGCGAGATAGACAAGTCCCTGTTTGCGCTGGGGATCCTCGGAGCAAGGGACATGTCGAAGCTCTGGAGCGGTATATGCGGCATCGCTGCGGACACGGGCACGATCGCTTCCGGAGACACCGCCTGCGGATTTGCAAACACTGCCATGGTGCTTGCCGACAGGGGCATGATACCAAAAGTGTTCTCGGCCGTGGTCAGGGTCATATCAGCGGTACGGAGCCTCGTGGCAGTCGAGGAAGGCGCCGTCGGTCCCCACAAGGACTGCGGCTATGAAGGTGTCTATGTAAAGGCCATCACCGGCATCCCGGTCTCTCTCGAGGGCAAATCCAGCGCTTGCGCACACCTGAGCCCGGTCGGCAATATAGCTGCCTGTGCGGCGGATCTGTGGAGCAATGAATCTGTACAGAACATCAAGCTCCTCGCAGGCATGGCGCCTACCATATCCATGGAGCAGCTTGCATATGACTGCAGGCTGATGAATACCGCAGCGCAGTCGGGCAGGCAGAATGCATTGCTGTTGCGGGACTGGCTCTGCGAATCGGACAGCAGGTACGATCCACAGGCATATGTCCTCCGCCCGGATGTGGTATTTGCCATTTCAGAAGAGATCATAAAGGAGGACACGCCGTACCGGCGCTCAAAAGCAGCTGCCCTTGCTGCGGTAAACGGACTTCGCCGCGCAGTCAAAAACGGCAGCGTCACCATCGACAGCAGGGAGTCATCATGGCTGGATACGATGGAAACCCATCTCGAAAGCGTGCCTGACGACGAGGAGCAGTTCATTTCGGAAATGCTGGAAAGATGCGAATCGGATAAGTTCGACCCGAAAAAGTACGACCTGTGATACTGTCTCTGTTACAGAGGCTTCGCTGTTTTATAATACAGGGGACGGGTTTGCCATTTGCAGAAATACGGAACCCGTCCCCCGGTTTATTTAGCCTGACTATATATTACCTTTGTCTTGTCACGTAATAACCCTGATCCTCTATAGCCGTTTATAGCCGTTGAAATAACGTTAACGCTGACCCTTCACCGGATCGAACCTTTTCAGGCTAAGAGAATTCGTAACCACCGATACCGAACTGAACGCCATGGCGCCGCCGGCTATCATCGGATTGAGAAGTCCGAAAGCTGCAAAGGGTATCCCGATGATATTATATATAAATGCCCAGAACAGGTTTTGCTTTATCTTGCGCATAGTCATCCTGGACAGGCGTATCGCAGCAGGTATCAGCATCAGGTCGCCTCGCAGCAACGTGATGTCCGCCGCCTCTATCGCGACATCGGTGCCTGTTCCCATCGCGATCCCTATATCGGCTGCAGCCAGTGCCGGCGCATCGTTTATGCCATCGCCCGCCATGGCTGTCTTCTTTCCCTGGTCTTTAAGCTTCCTGATCTCCTCTGCCTTGTGTTCCGGCAGGACTTCCGCCAGCACATTGGCGATGCCGGCCTGCCTGGCTATGGAAGCGGCGGTCCGTTTGTTGTCGCCTGTTATCATATATACCTCGATGCCCATCTTCTTCAGCTCATCTATGGCTTCCTTGGAACCTTCCTTCAGCGTATCCGCCACTGCCATGACTGCTTCCAGCCTGCCGTCCGCCG
>JAAZKL010000213.1 GCA_012799845.1 Clostridiaceae bacterium | reverse complement strand
GGAATCCGGCGGATATGATAAAGTGCCGCGGGGGCGGATCGATGAGGAATTCGACAGCACCACGCTGAACCCTGGCGATTTTAAGTTTGAGAAGACGATATCAGGAGCATACCAGGGCGGGCTGACCCTGGCTGTGATAAAAAAGGCCGCAGAAGAAGGCCTGTTTTCCGCCGGATTTGCCGGGGAACTCAGTAAAGTGAGTTCGCTGGCAGCCTGGGAGATCGACGATTTCCTTTATCATCCGGAGGGCGGCAATGTGCTGGCACAGTGCTGTTCTAAGGGGAGCAGGGAGGACAGTGTCCTGTTGTTCTATCTCATAGATGATCTGTTCGAGAGGATAGCCAAATTCGTTACATTCAGCCTCACCGCGGTTATGGAAAAGACGGGCAGGGGCAGGAACCCGCTGGAACCTTTCTGCATTACCGCTGACGGCTCGACTTTCTATAAGTCCAAGCTGTTCAGGAGCAAGCTGGACCATTTTATAAAGGTTTATACAAATGATATAAAAGGTATATATTGCGAGTTTGTTAAGGTGGAGAACGGGACACTGACAGGGACCGCGATCGCCGGGCTGCTGAACTGACGCCGGGCGGCACGATGCCGGAAGACAACAGAGTCTGAATGCAGCCGTATAACTGAATCGTATAGTTGATAAGTATCAATGTATATACGGCGTTTATCGGGCTAATATAGCCTCGTACTGTTGTATCCGGACCTTCTTTAGCGTATGTAGATCCAGTTAACCTGATGGGTTTGTCTGAGCATCGGATATAGATGCGTGGAACAGGTGTGAATACCAGGTATCAAGTATGAAAAGGAATATCAAGCTTGTAATTGAATTTGACGGTACGGCGTACCATGGGTGGCAAAGCCAGGACAATGCCGTCACGATCCAGGATACCGTTACTGCCGCAGTCCGAAGGCTCACAGGCGAGGACTGCAGCCTGACAGGATCGAGCAGTACCGATACAGGAGTCCATGCTCTTGGATTCGTATGCAATTTCTTCACTGAGTCGGCAATTCCCGCAGATAAATTTTCTTTTGCGCTGAACACGATGCTGCCGGATGACATCACAGTGATCAGTTCCGAGGAAGTTCCCCCTGATTTTCATTCCCGCTTCAGTGCCAGGGGGAAAAGATACCTTTATTATATATTCAATTCTACATTCCCATCGTCGCTCCTGCGTAACAGGGCTTATCACGTCTACTATCCCCTGGATGTGGATGAAATGGACAAAGCAGCGAAGTATTTCATCGGTACCCATGATTTTCTGGCTTTCAGCGCGTCCGGATTCAGCGCGAAGACCACAGTCAGAACGATCACGGAAGCTGCAGTGTCAGGAGTATCGCAGGCGAAGTATATCATCCATCCCAGGGATGGACGCAGAGGGCAGCTGATAGAGTTTTCGGTCTCCGGCGACGGTTTTCTTTACAATATGGTCAGGATAATGGCGGGTACCCTTGTGGAAGTAGGTTTTGGTAAACTCAGTGCGCGAGACGTTCCTGGTATAATAGCAAGCCTCGACCGCAGACTGGCGGGCAGGACGGCGCCAGCCCACGGCCTGTATCTGGCAGAGGTATTCTATTAACAGTTGGAGCATTTATCTCAGTTTACTTAGGATTTTCAGTGCGAGATCCGGCCGGAGAATATCAGGCAGGCTGTGATCCGGTATCGTCGTTTCTATATTGCCAGATACGATTTCCATTCAGTTGACGAATTTTCCTTTACTAAATATATAGCTGATATCTCTTTGATATTTTGCTGAGATCCCTTTGAGGCAGGGGGGGATAGATGGTTTGCCATCGTATATATATATGAAGGCCTTCGGTAACATATCTTTTGTATTACACAGGAGAGAAACCCATGGATGAAAGGCAATTGATCGTCAAAATCAAGCGGAAACCCAAGGATGGGCTCATCGACGCGTTCGAAATGTATGGCCCGCTGGTGAAGGCCATTACTGTCAAGGTTCTCGGCAACAGCAACTCCGAAGATGTTGAGGAGTGTATCTCGGATACGTTCATCAAGCTGTGGCAGTCGATCGGATCGTATGATGAGCAAAAGGGAAGCTTGAAATCGTTTATTGCTTCTATAGCCCGCAACACCGCAATAGACAGATACAGAAAGAATAAAACGGATTTCATATCTCTTCCTATCGATGACCTTGAGGAAGCCTCGCCACATGATACGGAAGCTGCTGCGATAAACAGGATCGACATTGACCTCGTCAAGGATGCGGTCAGGGATTTGCCGGAACCTGACAGGGAGATATTCTACAGGAGATTTTTCCTGTCGGAAACGATCAACGATATAGCGGATAAAATGGTACTAAAAAACAAGCGGGTCGAGAAAAGACTGTGCAAAGGCAAGCAAAAACTGCGTGATCTGCTGATCAGCAAAGGAATCAATTACTGAAGGGGATGATGATATGTTTGATGATTACATGGATACTGGCATGGATATACAGGAAGAGCCGATAAGCGATGTGGAGGCGGCACGTATCAGGAAACTGATAGTTGATAAGGCAGGCAAAAAGCAAAAAGGCAAAACGAGAAGGCTGGCCGCGGTCCTCGTGGCATGCTGCCTCATGCTGACCGGTGTGACTGCATTTGCCCTGACAGAACTGAACATTGCCGATATGTTTCGGGCAGTTTTCGGCGAAAAAGCTTCCTACCTCGATAATATATTCCCTGTCGAAGAAGGCGTTTCAGAAGCAGGCTTGTCTGTTACAGTGCGGGGGGCGGCAGGGTATGACAGGAACGC
>JAAZKL010000212.1 GCA_012799845.1 Clostridiaceae bacterium | reverse complement strand
TGTCAATGTACTAAGCATCAGCAAGAGGACCGGCGGCAACATAGCCCAGGTGATCAGGAATACTTCATCGATCATCAGCGACAGGATAGAGGTCGGACAGGAAATCGACATGATGCTGACTGAGCGCAGATTTGAACAGAAGGTGCTGAATGCGGTCCCTGTATTTTTGACAGCATTGCTTTCAGTCAGCGCGCCGGAGTATATGTACCCGGTTTTCAACACCGCAGCGGGGAGACTGACCATGACCGTTGCCCTCGCGATGATGACTGCGGCCTGGTTTATCTCCTCGAAGCTGAATGATATAAAGGTTTGATCGTGTAACGAGAGGTCTGACATGGCTGTTTTTTTCACAGTTTTGATCATTACCTTCGGAGTACTGTACTTTTTCTCAAAGGACAAGTATGCGGATATCGTATGCTTGCTGGACAAAAATGAATTTCCTCTGAAAGGACTCCTTCCGGTTGGCATGTTCATCCTTGACGCTTTCAAGCGCAGCTACAATACCGGCTATGACAGGAAGCTGGCCATGGCCGTCGCTGAACTCTATGGACACAGGAAGGTCCTGCTCATGCTTCGTGTACACTGGGGGAGCAAAATATCACTGGTGCTTCTGGCTTTGCTGTTTGCCGGTTTCGTAGGTATATTTACCGATGTTGACGGCGGTTACCTGTTTTTCTGCACCCTGCTGCCGGCAGCCGTCTTTGTGTTCAGTGACCGTGAATTGTTTGAAAAGGTCAGAAAAAGGCGCCGGGCTATTCAGCTTGAGTTCCCGGACTTCGTAAACAAGCTGACACTGCTTGTCAACGCCGGGCTTACGGTGTCCAAAGCATGGGAGAAAGCAGCAAGGGACTCTCAACGTCAGACTCCGCTTTATAAAGAACTGTGTATTGCAGTACAGGCTGTCAGATCGGGAGCATCTGAACACAAAGCCTATGAGGAGTTTGCAAAAAGGTGCCATGTCCCTGCGGTCACGCGCTTTGTGACCGTGGTGCTGCAAAACATCAGGAAAGGCAATTCAGAGCTGGTTCCTGTTCTCAGGCTTCTGGCGGATGAATGCTGGGAGATGCGGAAGAACGCAGCCAGGAAGTTTGGCGAGGAAGCCTCGACCAAAATGCTGCTGCCGATGATGCTGATGCTCGTTGCCATCCTGCTCATAGTCGGTATGCCGGCGGTCCTGGCCCTGAGAAACATTTGAGGATAATGAATAGATGAGGTTGGGGGGTGATTGGATGAGAAAAATGCTGAAATGCTTCCTGAGTGAGGAGGACGGTCTCGGAACGGTGGAAATAGTCGTGATCATCGCTGTTCTCGTAGGCATAGCGCTAATATTCAGGGATGCGATAATCAAGTTTGTTACCGACATCATGAAAAGCATCTTTGCAAGCGATTCCATAACAAACGATGTCAACACTGAACTTATCAGGCAAAACAACCAGATCGGCTGAGGATCATTCCTGGTGGCGGAAAAACCGTGTCAACTGCGGATCTCCAGCAAAGCCGTGGTCATCCGGCTTTGACAGGCATTCGAGAATCACGCCGGTCCTGAACAGGATCGGGATATGGAACAACAGATATTGATAGGGCGATGGTTTGGAGGAAATCGGTCATGTCCGGAACTGCCGGAGAAGCAGTCAATGAATTGGAATTCATGTATGAAAGCGATACTGCGTCCAGTTTCCTTGTCGTCAAGTGTGCAGGCAGGATCATTGAATACCAGGCCGGCATGCTTGAAAACAATGATATTGAATATATCATTCCGGCAGAAACAGTCATAAAAGAAGACGCCAATTATTTCTACTGCAACATAACCTCGCAGGTGCCGCTTTCGATATATTTCAAGAGGAACAAGCTCAGCAGGGAAGCGTTTCTCAGGCTGCTCCTGAACATATCTGCCTGTATCAGCAACTCGGCCGGATACCTGCTTTATC
This sequence comes from Clostridiaceae bacterium, assembly GCA_012799845.1. Taxonomy (GTDB): domain Bacteria; phylum Bacillota; class Clostridia; order Acetivibrionales; family DTU013; genus DTU013. The sequence goes on along the minus strand of JAAZKL010000212.1, from coordinate 3,156 downwards.
CGTCAAATTTCCTGATGAAGCCCGAATTTATATACATCGATCCTGTGACGCTGGATGTCATGATCGTATATATACCCGCAGAATTCAGGCATAATGGGACGGGATCGCTCCAGGCGCTTGTATCGGAACTGCTGATGCTGCATATAAACGAAGAGGGTTTTTGCAGCGGCAACCTGGTCCAGCGCATATTATCGGAAATAAAGAGTGAAACGTTCAGCATCAGGGGGCTGATGGCACTAGTAAATGAACTCCTGTACAGGCCGGACGACAGGGAAGCATCGGTGTTGTCATCTGACCGGGAAATATGTACAAAAACACTTGAAGAAAATAGAGAAAAATATAAAATAGAGAAAAAGAAGGAAGCGACGGAGAATATCTGGCAGAAAAAATCCTTGTATGCTGTCATTATTGCGGTGTTGTTGCAGCTTGTCATGGGCGGTGTCATATATTTGTGCCGCGGAGTCATTGCCGGTACGGGAAAGGGCGCGGCTGTAAATTACTTTGCGGCTGCACTGATCATCCTGGCGATCGAGGTGCTGGTCTTCAGGAAACTGCAGGCGATGAAACTGTTCAGTATCAGGAACGTCAGCGATAGCGGAGCGGATATGGGAGATAGCGGGACAGATAAGTGCGATAACGGAACGGATGATATGCGTGGGATGCCAGGCAAGCGGAATGATACCTGTGGATCATCGGGCGAATGGAACGATGCCTGTAAGCCGCCGGGTGCGGGTGCAGACGTACCAGGGCCGGTGCAGGGCATCAGGCCGGTTCAGGGGACTATAGATATAGCAATGATTCCAGGTGCATATGTGCCTGTAAAAAGCGTCGGCGGTATTGAAACAGGCAAACCGCCGGCCGATGAAAAAGCCGCGTGTTTTTCAAACAAGACTGAAAGCCTTGATGCCCGGGATGAGGACAGGTTTGTCCTGTTAAGCAGCAACAGTCATTTGGGAGAGAAGGATATAGTTATCGACAGGGACGAGTTCATCGTCGGAAGACTTGCCGGACACGTGGATCACATCCTGTACAATAATGCCGTGGGAAAGCTCCATGCCGTGTTTATACGCAGGGAGGGGTGCTGTTATGTGAAGGATCTGAATTCCATGAACGGTACCTTTATAAACGGAAAGCGGATAGAAAGCAACAGGGAGGAACTGCTGAGCAACAATGATAATCTGCGGCTGGCAAACTGTGAATTCATATTCAGCTGCGGAAGCAGCAATAAACTTAATGAATCCAATAATGGCAAGGAGGCCGGGAGATGTCTGACAGAAGATTTGTATGGCTTGAGAAGCCAGTGTTGACAAAATGTGCAGAGATCGTTCTGACAGCTTTGTTGTTTGGTATCTTGGCATTATTCTTACCGATACGCGCATATGCAGATGAGTCCGCAGACGCATATGAGAATGAAACAGCTATGAGGATAGAGCCTTTGCAGGACAGGCTCGCAGCGCTGAAAGAAGAAGAGATAGACGGTATACTGGGATCATATGAGGACATGCAGACCCACTGGAGCCGCAAAGAGGTCGGGATGCTGTCGCTGCTTGGCATAGTCAACGGCCATAATGGCAGGTTCTATCCCAACGACCCGGTGCAGGTCGATCAGTATCTCAAGATGACGGTCAGGTCGATGGGTTTTGCACCGGGGGAGAACACGAAGTACTGGGCCCAGAATTACATAGACATAGCAATCGATCAGAAACTGATAGAGGAAGGCGAGTTCGCCGATTACAGGCGTCCGATCACACGCGAAGAGGCGGCCAGGATAATTGTGAAAGCGACACTGATGAAGGAAGAGTTCCCTTACAAAGACCCCTACAACAATCCGGACAACCTCGTCCGGTCGAAGATAAGGGATTATACAAAAATAAAGGATGAAAACAAGCAATACGTGCTCCAGTCATATGAGATCGGGCTCATCAGGGGAACCGGCGACCTGTTCAGGCCGGCCGATACGCTGACACGTGCGGAAGCAGCCACGATCATGGTCCGGTACCTGCATGATGCTTCCCGTGTGCCGTTCACCCCTGCGGAAGATGAGGTGTACACATGCGTGAATCCGGATGGAACTGTTGTAACAGCATGGCCTCCGCCGAAAAAGGAAGTCATCGATGCTGCTAATGCGTTCAGATATATAGGAGAAAAAAGTAAAGGGTATGTACTTATGCTTTTTGCTTCACTTGATCATAGAATTATGTTTACGTTCTATGAAAGTAAAGCAGCGTATGATAAGAATAGTGTTTTAAATATGCAGATGGGTGTTGATTTAGTTGTGGTTAATGATGTCGACTTATTGGAATATCCGTATCATATAACGGTTTACGATGCTGAGGCTGTGCAGCGGCTCCACAGGGATGTCATATGCGAGATGTTCAGGTTCTGGTTCGAAGACGAAGCAGACAAGGCAATGGCTCAATTCGACAGGTATCTCGGGTATGCCATCGGCAATGATCAGGAACATCGTATAGACGAAATTAAGTATAATGGCCGTCTGATGTTCTTTTATAAAGCGGGCGGTGAAGATGGATTCTCACTTTCGATTCACAGTCTAAATTAAGCAATTTAAAAAGTTCATAACAGAGAGGTTGTAAGTTATTATGAAGAAGAAATTTTTCATATGTATACTCGTTTTGGCTTTATTGATACCAAAATTTACCATCGCAATGGATGACACGAGGTATTACGAGACAAGCTGCAAGTGGGAAACATATTTCGACAATCCTGATTTGTTTGAAAAACTTTCAGGACTTCCGTATGGAATCACACCCGTTGCCAAGGGCAGACCCTTCAATTACCGGATATGGTTCGGTAAAGGCATAGTAGTTTACGGAACGCCAGAAGAAGCAAATGCTAATGAAAGCTACAGGAAAAATTACAAGGAGGATACCTGTAATGATACCGGCATTGGATTTTACAAAAAGCCGGGATACAAACGAGGGGAATACAGGTATGACGGATATACCATCGAAGGAAATTTGTATGCTAACACAAACTTTCCTCCTGATGTAAAGCGAATAACACCACTAGAAGACATAGCATGGATATACAGGTACTGGGAAAGTACTTATGTAAAAACAAAATTCAAAGGCGAACCTGATATGATAGTTAGTATATATACGAAAGCAGCAATTTCAGATACGACTTTTATTGATA
>JAAZKL010000211.1 GCA_012799845.1 Clostridiaceae bacterium | reverse complement strand
ATTTCCCAGGATGTCTCCGGATCAAGATTGCCCGTCGGCTCGTCAGCTATCATCAGGGCGGGATTGTTGACCAATGCCCTGGCCAGCGCGACTCTCTGCTGCTCTCCTCCTGAAAGCTGGTGCGGATACATGTTCGCCTTCCTGCTCAGCCCGACGAGCGCCAGCGCCATCGGCACCTGCCTCCTGATTTCCTTGGGCAGCGCCTCGGTAATTATCATCGCGAATGCGACGTTCTCATAGACTGTCTTGTTCGGCAGCAGCCTGAAATCCTGGAACACGACTCCGAGACTCCTTCTGAGGTACGGTATCTCCTGCCTCGTCATGGCTGTGACGTCGTAGCCGTTCACATACACTTCGCCCTCAGTAGCGTCCTCTTCCTTCAAAAGAAGCTTCACGAGCGTGGATTTGCCCGATCCGCTCGGTCCGACCAGGAAAACGAACTCGCCTTTATCCAGTTTCAGATTTATATCCCTCAAAGCGACCGTACCGTTAGGGTACGTCTTTGATACATTCCTAAGCTCAACCAATATGATACACCTCGGTTATATCTGCGAACGATAACTATTATACATTATGTAAATAAATTCTGCAAAACCAGCTAAAAATCCTGCTAATGCAAGGAACAAATCAAATTCGTGACATTACTCGAACATGGGGACATTCCTCAACCGCAGAGGAATACCTCCTGCAAAGGTGTGTCCCTGTACCGCATTCAGAGGAGTGTCACCACACCTATATCAGTTCCCCCTGCATGCTTTCAGCCTTGTCCAGGTACTTCTTCACCAGCAGCGACACCTTAAAGATAATGGCGTCGTCAAACTTCCTCAGGTCAAGGCCTGTGGTTTTCTGGATCTTGTCGAGCCTGTAGACCAGCGTGTTCCTGTGAACATAAAGCTGCCTCGACGTCTCGCTGACATTCAGGTTGTTTTCGAAAAATTTCTGTATCGTAAGCAGAGTTTCCTGGTCCAGCGATTCAAAGGAACCCTTTTTGAACACTTCCTTCAGGAACAGCCTGCACATCTTCACAGGAAGCTGGTATATCAGCCTGCCGATACCCAGGTTGTTGTAATCGATGATCGCCTTGTCGCTGTCGAAAATGCTGCCTATCTGCAGCGCTGTCTGCGCCTCCTTGAAGGAGAGCCCTATGTCCCGGATGTTATCCACGATGGACCCTATCCCTATCTGCGCCTTTACCATCAGTTCCGTATTCAGGGTGTCGATGATCACTTTTGCTGTCCTGTCGACTTCATCGTAGTCGTTGTCGTCTTTCAGTTCCTTTATGAGCACCAGTGTTTCCTCATCGAGCGCAATAACGAAATCCCTCTGCTTTTTCGGGAAAAGTCCCAGCACGATGTCATGCGGATGCACATCCTTTACTTTTTCGGTCTTGACCAGGAAAACGACCCTGCAGGTGTTGAACGGGATGTGCAGTTCCTTCGCCCTGCCCTGTATGTCGCCCGGAAGGATATTGTCGGTTATTACATTCTTAAAGAAATTCGCCTTGTCGAACCTGTCCTCATGATAAGTCCTCAGGTTGGCCACATTTATCGCAAACATCGACAGCAGCGCCTTCCCGTGCACGCTCGCGATATCCGTATAAACTATGAATTCCAGCCTGTTCCTGAAATATACTTTCCGGAAGATCCATCCCTGTGTCTCGGTTTCATCCCTGTTGTCTCCCGCGATCTCATCGATCAGTGGGTGCGTGGTACCGGTGAGGCGTTCATCGGTGCATCCCAGTATCAGACCGGTGTCGTCCATAATGCCGAAATTGCCGTCGACACTTTCCCGTATTTGATTGATCAGATTCTGAAACAGCCTCACATATATCCCTCCTGCTGTCCTTATCAAGGCGGCAAATCACCGTCAGGGATAATTATACTATATTGGACAAAGATATGGAATAACAGATTTTCCGGGAACAGTTACCCGTAAAAAGCACCGGCGGCTGAAAAGCCGACAAAGCAGAAACTTAGCAGGCAGAACAGAAATAAAAACCTGGCCAACAAGACAAAAACAAAACACTTAGCTGGCAAAATAGAAATATAAAACTTAAGCGGCAAAACGGAAATAAAACTCAGCCAGCAAAATAGAAAAAGCAAAAGAGGAAGATTGTCGATCTTCCCCTTTTGCTGGAAATATTTTTAGTTTATTATCGTTTTTTCCGTATCCTTGTCGAACAGGTGGACCCTTGTGGGATCGATAGCGACCTTGATCACGTCTCCGGACCTGGTCTTCGTCCTGGGGTTGACCCTTGCGGTAACGCTCACGTCGCCGATGTACATGTGCAGCAACGTCTCAGAACCGAGCATCTCAACGACTTCAACATTGGCCGTTACTATGCTGTCGGGCATGCTCTGTATGAATGTATCCTCGTCGTGTATGCTTTCAGGCCTGATACCCATTACGACTTCTCTTCCGATATAGTCGCTGTTCTCGAGCTTCTTTGCCTTTGCTTCCGGCAGTCTGATCTCGTTATCGCCGAACTTCAGGTATATGTCGTCGCCGCGCTTGTCGATCATTACATTGATGAAGTTCATCTGCGGGCTGCCGATGAAGCCTGCAACGAACATGTTGACCGGCCT
>JAAZKL010000210.1 GCA_012799845.1 Clostridiaceae bacterium | reverse complement strand
TACTCGGGGGGCATGAAGAGAAGGCTGAACATCGCCGTATCTCTGATGCACCATCCAAGGATCCTGCTGATGGACGAACCGACGGTCGGCGTCGACATCCAGTCCCGAAGCTGCATATTGGACGCGCTTTCCGCATTGAAAAAGGAAGGCAGGACCATCATATTCACGAGCCACTATGTCGACGAACTGGAAACACTCTGCGACAGGATAGCGATAATGGACAAAGGCAAAATACTTGCTGCAGGCCCGGCTGATGAACTGAAAAAAGCAAGCGGAGCAGATGACCTTGAGGCAGTGCTGCTGAGGCTGTCAGGCGAGGCCGCGGGATGATGCGGCATTATGAAGCATTGTAAGGTTATGCAGGAGTGATGACTATGAGTACCCGCACCAAAAGGATGATTTTGATCGCAGCCGTTCTGGTATTTGTTGCCGCGCTCATATACAGCGTATGGTCGATACTTTCGCGGAAAAACACTGTTGAACTGTACCTGGAAGCGGAGAAGAAAAAATTCGGCGAATTTGTCGGTAATATCGAAAAGCAATACACTTCACTCAAAAGTAAATACCAGCCGTACATGGAACAGGCGTACAGCAGCAGGACCGAGCTTTCCCTGGACATCTCCGGCGGGCTTGAATCCTTCGGGCTGGGCGATGCGGGAGTTATCGAAGACATATTGGGCAAAACCAAGCTGATCGTCAAGACCAAAAGCGACCCTGTGAAGGGCATCTCAGCCACGGATGCGGATCTGCTCCTGGAAAAGGCGCCTTTCCTGAAAGCCCGGCTGTATTCCGACCCGCAGACCATATGGCTGTCGGTCCCGGATTTCCTGCCAGACAGGTATTTCAGCGTACAACGCAAAGATCTCGTCGCCCTTTACGACAGGTTCTCCATACCTGTCAAACCGCAAAGGCTGATCAGCGGCAGGGAAATCGCAGCAAGCATTTCTTTCGGGGGCAAAACTTTCAGGGAATCCGCGGATAAGCTGGCCGAAATCTGGTCGGGTTACCTCACGGATGAAACGGTCATAGATAATGGGGCGAGGATCGATAACATCGGAGGAACCGAAACAGAGGGCAGGGAAATAATGGTCACGCTTGATGAGGAAAAGGCAACATCGCTCCTGAAGGACATGCTGACAGCCATAGCCGATGACGACGCCCTGCTGGAGTATACTTACGGCAGCCTGGCCAACATTTCGGAATTGCTCGATGATGCGGGGCTGTTTCGGCTGTTCAGCTTTATGGGAGAAACCGAAACTGTCGAGCTGAGTGACTATGAAAGGGAAATACTTACGAAGCTCAACATCCGCAAAGATATGGAAGGGTTCAGGCAGGGTCTGAAGAAGACGGCGGAGACATACCGCCTGAGAGACGGCTTTAAAATGCATGTGATGCTCGATAACGACGAAAACATCGTGTCAAGGAAAGTCAGCCTGGACTTCCTTGACACGACAGGCGGTGCGTCAGGTAGCGGAACCGGCAGCACAGCAGGCGGTGCAGCAGCAGACGGCTCAACGGACGACGCAGCAGGCGGTGCAACCGGAGGTGCAGCAGCAGACAGCTCAACAGGCGGAGGATCGTTCAAAGTTGACATAGCTGTGAGCGAAAATACTGCCGGATACAGGTCCGCCAGGCTCACTCTCGCGGAATACGGTCCGGGCGGTGCTGATAGCGTAAAAAGGGTGACTGAACTGTCCGTCGAATCGGTCATGAATGAAGTAAAGGATTCCCAAAAAGAAGGAAGAATAGATATCGTCTACTCGATCACAGAAGATGGTGAGAAGACCCAAATCGATATCGGCATCGACGTTTCCGATAAAATCGATGAAAAGACGATGAAGAGGATCACCGGCATCAATGCGGAAGCGGATATTTCCGGTGCGATCGGGGGCAGTATAAGCGCTGCCATAAAAAATACGTCCTGGAGCAACAAAAAGCTCAAAAAGAACAACAGCACCACGGAAATAAAGGTGGATGCGGACCTGCCGTTTCTGGTCATCAGTGGTTTTTCCGCCGCGATGGATATAGCCGACGAAGATGTATTCGGCATAGAAGAGTTCTCGCTGCCGGATTTCGGGGAAGCGGCGGTCATGGATCTGTACGCAGCTTCCGATGAAGACATCGATATGCTTGAGATAGAGATCATGGCATCCTTCGGGACTTTTTACCTGGAGAACCGGTATATATTTGATGCACTGCTGGGCTGGTAGTGCATTGTTAGGCACCAGGCCGGCATAACGTATTAAGGCATTAGGCCGACACAGCATGCCTGGCCTGACGTATAAAGGTATTAGGCCGACACAGCAGGCCGGCATGACGAAGTAAAGCACCCGGACGACACGGCATACCTGGCATGGCGTCTTAGGACACCAGGCCGACACGGCACCGTGGCATCGATCCGGATGAATGCCGCAAAGCATACAGCCGGCATAACACAGAAAACATTGGACAGGCCCAACGATACAATGCAGGGGGTCGGACAGGCAAAATGACATCATTCATGGCGTTGCTTAAAAATGACATAAAGCTTTTCCTCAGGGACTGGAAGGCCTGCATTTTGCTGCTCGCTGCCCCGTTGTTCTTTATATCATTTTTTTCATACGCTCTGTCTCCCTACCTGGAAAAGAGCAGCTTTATCGAGCCCTTCCCGATAGCTGTTGCGGACAGGGAGGACACGACGCAGACGAGGATGCTGATCAACCAGCTCGAGGAGATCTCAATATTCAGTGAAGTCATGATCCTGGACGAAGAAGAGGCGCTGCGCAGCCTGGCCGACAAGGAGGTCGGCGGGGTGATCATCATCCCTGAAGATTTTACCAGCAGCGTCGCAATAGGCGAGAACAAGCCTGTCACCGTGGTGGGGAACGGCGTGATGCCGCTTCAGGCATATATAGTGAAGAGCACGGTGCAAAGTGCTGCAAACCTTGTATCAGCTGCCCAGGGCGCGATCAATACCATTTGGCATTATGACACCGAAGCCGGCCTTTCGGACAGCGAGATGGACGCCAGGTTCAATGAGGCTGTCATGGACTCCGTGCTTGCGGCGCTTGCAAGGACATCCATATTCGTATCCGAGGAGGCCGTGGACGAATACACCGTCACACCTGCGGAGTACTTCACCGCCGCATTGATAGTGGTCTTCATGATGTTCGCAGGCATGCCGGGCATGAAAATGCTCGTGACTGAGCGGACAAGCGGGATCACTTCGCGCCTGGCGGCAGCGCCGGTGAGGATCTGGAAGGTTGTATTGTCGAAGCTGCTGGTTTCAGTCATGCTGCTTGTGATCCAGTTCGGTATTATAATATTCCTGACTTCCAGGGTTTTCAACAATTATTGGGGAGCACCGGTAAAGGACGTACTGATGCTTTTCGGAGGAATGATACTCGCAGTAAGCGCCTGGTCCGTGTTTACGGCATCGGTCTCGCCGACTCCGGCCTCGGCCGACATCATCGGAAATCTCGGGATACTGCTGATGGCTGTGCTGGGCGGCAGCATATATCCGCTCACGTCGATGCCTGAAGGTATCCGCAGGATCAGCGCATTTACGATAAACAGATGGGCAATGGACGGCTTCATGGTACTGTTTTCGGGCAGCAACGTGACCGATACCGGCGCACATGCCCTGATACTTGCAGCTATGGGCCTTGCCATGTTTGCCGCATCTGCTTTCACAATGCGGTTTGCCAGGAGGAGGTAAGTAAAATCAGGCTGATATCGGTCACATTCTATAAATTGAAAATGATGCTGGCAGACAAGCTTTTCTTTGTAGCGATGATAATCATCCCGATACTGATAACCGTCGCGGCAGGATATGCGCTCAGGTACGAGAAGCTAAACACCATACCCGTCGCCATCGTCGACGAGGATATGAGCAGCAGTTCCCGGCTGCTGACGGGCAGGCTGAAAGGCAAGGAAGGCATCAGCCTGTTCATCGCGGACAGGGAAGAAGCGGAGAAGATGCTGGAGAACAACCAGGTTGAGCAGGTCTGCATCATAAGACCGGGATTCGAGATGTCCGTGGAACGGGGAGAGAGCGACGGGCTGATAGAAATGTACATTTCACCGTCATCGTATTCCGCCGAATTCACCAGGGAAATCGTGGCAGGCGAAGCGTTCAGGATGATAATGAACAGCATGGCCGCCAACAGCGTTACGAGCAAGTACGAAGAACTGGGGATCGACATGGGAAGCGGCTTCAGGGAAGAGGTGAAAGCATACTCCGACTCCTTCTGGGAACCGGAGCCGCTGATGACCATAGATTACAGGGAACTCAAGGGAACCGCCACCGAGCCTGTGGACAGGGTCTCGATGCCGGCGACCACCGCATCCTCCGCCGGACTGATAACGGCATTCATAATGTTCTTCATGCTGTTCGGAGGCGGCTGGCTTGTGGAGGAAAGGACCAACGGCACCATAAAAAGACTGGGCGCCGGGCACGGGGCAGTCGCGGTGTCCTTCGGAGGCAGCGTCCTGGCGCTGCTCGCTGCAGGCATCCTTCAGATCGCGATGTTCAGCGCCATCCTGAAACTGTTCTTTGACATAGTGCTGTTCAACGGGGTCCTGTCCTATGCCGCGCTGCTGTCGTACCTGGTCGCTGTCGTCGCGATCAGCATGTTCCTTTCATCCGTGCTGAAAACGCAGGCCCAGCTTCAGGCTGGCGCACCCGTGATAGCGTTGCTTACGGGCTTTATGGGGGGATGCTTCTGGAATTTCATCGAAATGCCTGAAAGGATAAAGATGCTGTCCCTGCTGACGCCGCAGGGATGGGCCCTGAGCGCGCTCAACGGTCTGCTGCTGGATCCCGCTGACACATCTGCGGTGCTGCTGCCGGCAACTGTCCTTCTTGCTGCATCCATGGTGTTATTGCCTGCGAGTTATGTTATTATAAGGATGCAGATGAGGAAAGTATAGAGATAAGCAAAAGCGGTATCCAGGGGGTTTCGGGGCGAAGAGATCGGGTTATCCGGAACGAGGCACCAAGTCGTACGATATAAAGGAGCCGAATGCTTCGGAAAGCTTCGGAAGTCGTACAAACCGGAACTGTACCCGGCGAGCCTGGAACTGAAAATACGTATGTCAGTCAATATGACAGCATATGACAGTTAATATAACAGCATATGTCAGTCAATATAACAGCATATGTTAGTCAATATAACAGCATATGTTAGTCAATATAACAGCAGTGCATGCGGATGGGCTGCTGAATGCAAAGGAGAAGTCATGGAAAATTTTAAGAAAAAACTGTTGAACTTGTTGTTGTTTCCGGTCAAGGCCTATGAGAAACTGACCGACGGGAAAGCGACGCTTATAGCTGGTATAGTGCTCATAGGAGTGATAGACTTTCTGCTGCCTGATGTAATGTTCATTATAAAGAACCTGTTTATCGGCAAATCGACCCCCGATATCGTATACAATGCCGGCATGGCAGTCCTGGTGCTGCTGCTTCTGGGTTTTATCGACGTCATATGCATCAGCGCGCCCCTTTTTGATATAGCCCGCTATCTGAAGAAAAAGGAGACCCAGTTCATCATGAACACCGGCATCGGGGCCAAGGATCAGAAGCCTCCGCTGCAGCCCTCCGTGTTCAAGGTAATGAAGGTATATATAGTGTCGCACTTTATAATAATCCCTGTGTCGCTCGCTCTTAACTACCTGTTTTCACTGGACACCGCCGGGGATGGTTCCGTTCTGATGCAGAACCTGTTATTGATATTGTTCATGGCACTTATGGTTTGGCATGCGGCAATAATGACAAGGGGGATAGATGCATTATTCCGGATGAATATGCTGTTCCAAAGACTGCTGTTCATAATAGTTTTCACGTGGAATTTCCTGTTCGGCATGGTTTTCGACGCGATGATCGTCGACTGGCTCATGCGGTTGTTCAGGTAACGGATGGCTGTTTCCGGGTGAGGGAGGCAGTTTCCGTGTGAATGAGGCATTTTCCAGGCGAGGGAGGCAGTTCCCGTTTGAAGGAGGCAGTTCCCATGAGGAAGGCGGTTTTCAAGTGGGGGAGGCGGTTTCCATGAGGAAGGCAGTTTCGATGAATATTTGTGTATGGGGAGGGCAGGCCTTGAAAAGAAACGCGGCTTTGACGGCCCTGCTGTAACCGGACACGAATTTACTGATATTTTGCACGTTGACATGTTGGTATGAAATTTTCTGTTGACAACGGCAACAGTCCGCTGTTATTATCCCGCCTTTGACAGTTGGAGAAGATAAAAAGCTCGGAAACCGTTGATAACAGCGAACTTCAAGCTTTTAGTATCTTGCTGAAAAGTGCGTAATGTTTTTACGATTTCGTGCTTTATAAAAAAATTTTTTCATCTGGCTTGAGCTAACTATCTGATAGTCAGTACGGAAACCAAGGCTTTCACGTACTTTTCCATTTATTCAACTGTCAAAGCCCCGTGTCAAAGCCCCGGGCTATTGGGGATTTTTTCTCTATTCAACTGCCACAGCCCCGCAACTTCAAGCCCTACAACTTCAAACCCTACAACGACAATACCCGCAACTTCAAACCCTGCAACTTCAATACCCGTAACTTCAAACCCTGTAACTTCAATGCCCGGGTCGGCAGGCGGATCAGAGACGGTTGATAAGCAGTCTGGATGAAGTCAACAGGCGGATCAGAGACGAGACAGAGGCAGTCGGGGGCTAATTGAACGCTTAACCACATTACCTGAATTTTTGTCATGGCACTTGAGCAAAAATGCAACTAAAAGGTGTATTTCCCGGGAAATTTATTGAATATTTTCATTTTTTATAGACATAAAATGGCGAATACCGGGTTATGGTAAATGAAAAAATTCAAGATCGGCAGCATTTCCTGAAATTTTGCTCACAACGACATAATGGTGAGTTATGTCCGTATAATGGTGGAAATTCGATACCCATAAACGTGATACGTGATATTGAACCGAAGTCCACAACGTATGTTGCCTGCTGACTCCTGATTTCCTTCCGGCAACTGGATCCGTCATGCCTGCTGGCCTTTGCACATTTTCATTTTTCGTTCGGCAGGAAGAGGTAGGAAGGAAGGAGGGCGGCAGGAAGGAAGCGGCAGGAGCAAGCAGGAAGGGGGCGGCAGGCAGGAAGAGGTAGGAAGGAAGGGGGGCGGCAGGAAGGAAGCGGCAGGAGCAAGCAGGAAGGCAGGAAGGACTGATATTTTACCGTTCCATTACTG
>JAAZKL010000209.1 GCA_012799845.1 Clostridiaceae bacterium | reverse complement strand
TGATAGATCGTCAGATAAAAAACAGGGGTGGTGTGAGATGGTAAGAAAAGAGATCATAGCTCTGCTGTTGGCCGGAGGGCAGGGAAGCAGGCTGGGAGTCCTGACCAAAAAATCTGCGAAGCCTGCGGTCCTGTTTGGCGGGAAATACAGGATAATCGATTTTTCGCTCAGCAACTGCGCCAATTCAGGCATCGATACCGTCGGCGTCCTGACACAGTACCAACCGCTCAAGCTGAACAACCACATCGGTATCGGCAAGCCGTGGGACATGGACAGGATGAACGGAGGCGTAACCACACTGTCGCCTTTCATGAAGGAGGACAGCGGCGAATGGTACAAGGGGACTGCCAATGCGATCAGCCAGAATATCGACTTTGTCGATAAAATATCACCCAGGTACGTCATAATCCTTTCAGGCGACCATATCTATAAAATGGATTACTCGGATATGCTTGCCTTCCATCGGAAAAATGGTGCGGAGGCGACGATATCCGTCATCAATGTTCCGTATGAGGAAGCGTCGAGATACGGCATAATGAGTACAGATGAACAGGGACGCATATATGAATTCCAGGAAAAGCCGGAACATCCCAGGAGCACGCTGGCATCCATGGGTGTCTACATATTTACGTGGGAGGTATTGAGGGAGTACCTGATCATTGACGAGCAAAAGGCGGACTCCGAACATGACTTCGGCAAAGACGTAATACCTGCGATGCTTGCCGACGGAAGACGTATGTTCGCATACAGGTTCAACGGTTACTGGAAGGACGTGGGGACGATACAGGCCTACTGGGAGTCGAACATGGACCTGGTCAAAAGGGTCCCGGAGTTCAACCTTTACGACCCTGAGTGGAAAATCTATACGCCCAATCCTGTCAAACCCCCGCATTATGTCGCGCCTGGTGGAAGCGTCAAGACCTCCGTGGTCGCTGAAGGTTGCATGATATATGGAAAGGTCAGGAATTCTGTGCTTTTTCCCGGTGTATTCGTAGGGAAAGAAGCGCTTATCGAAAATTCCATCGTGATGTCCAATTCGCACATAGAGGAATGCAGTGTACTGGACCACTGCATTATCGGTGAAGGCGTAACGGTGGGCAGGAATGTCAGGATAGGCTTCGGTGAAAACATTCCCAATGAAGACAAACCAAGCATATACAACTCAGGTATTACAGTGGTGGGAGAACGGGCTGAGATCCCTGACGACTTTGTTGTCGGGAAAAATGTAATGATCGATATGAACGTTGGCAGTGAGGATTTCTGCAGCAATACAGTACCATCGGGTGCAAGCGTATATAAAGGCGGTGAATGTGAATGGTGACGATGACGAATGCCATGGGACTTATACTTTCCGGCTGGAAAAAGCCTGCTCTCAAGGACATTTCATATAAACGGTCGGTGTCGGCCATACCTTTTGGCGGCAAATACAGGGCCATTGATTTTATACTCTCCAACATGGTCAATTCCGGCATAAAAAACGTCGGAGTGCTGACCCAGTACAGCTTCCGTTCGCTGATGGACCATCTGGGCTCAGGCAAGGAATGGGATCTCGACAGGAGGACCGATGGCCTGTTTATCTTCCCGCCGTCCATGTCGGATGAGGAAAGCGGATGGTATAAGGGCAGCGCGGACGCGATGTACAACAACCTGTCCTTCCTCAAGCGGAGCAACGAGGAATACGTGGTCATCGCCCAGGGGAACGGCATTTTCAAGATGCAGATGGGCGACATGCTGCAGTACCATATTGATACCAATGCAGATATAACCCTGGCTTACAGGAAGATGTACGACTATACAATGGAGGAACTTTCGAGCCTGGGCATCATCAAGATCGACTGGGACAACAGGATCATCGACCTCCAGGAAAAACCGCTGAATCCGCAGTCGGACCTGGCATCCATCGGTATTTACATACTCAGGAGGACGCTGCTCATTTCTTTGCTTGAGGAGTGTATAGCACACGGCAACTATGATTTTGTCAAGGATATACTGATCAGGAAGCTGGACAGGCTGAATATATACGGCTACGAGTTCAAGGGTTACTGGCGCAATATCAGTTCCGTGCGCAATTACTACAGATGCTCCATGGAAGTCCTCGACCCTGAGATCCGGGAGGAGCTCTTTGTAAAGGACGGGAAGATATATACGAAGGTCAAGGATGAGGCGCCTGCGAAATACAACGAGGAAGCGGAAGTAACGAATTCCATCGTTGCTGACGGCTGCTTCATCGAGGGAACCGTGGAGAACAGCGTGTTGTTCAGGGGAGTCACCATTGCCAAAGGCGCTGTTGTAAGGAACAGTATCATAATGCAGGGCTCGGTGATCGAGCAGGATGCGGCCGTTGAGTATGCCATACTCGACAAAAACGTCGTCCTGACGGGGGGCAAGTACCTGAAGGGCGATGCTGACTACCCGGTAGTTATCAGCAAGAACTCGAGGGTATAGGGATCCGGTGGCGCAACAGGCGGATGTAGTATAAGGCAGATGCGGTATAGGGTAGAGGCAGTATCAGGCAGAGGCAGTATAGGGTGAAGTATAAGGCGGATGCGGTAACAGGCGGATGCAGTAACAGGCGGATGTGGCATAAAGAGGATGCATATACAGTACAAGGTGTGTGCGGTATAAAGAAGATGCAGCATAAGGTGTATGCGTATCAGGAAGTGTTATATAGCGCCTTAATGGCATGATACTGGTTCAGGCTGTTATGGCGTTTGATTCCATGATGGTGTATAATCAGGAAAAGCGCCGGATCGGCAGGCGCTCGGCAGAGTGTACGAAAACGGCTCAGTACAGGGACAGCGAGACAATAAGATAATAAGATAATAAGGCAATAAGATAATAGATAATGATAATAGATAATAGATAATCAGATACGAAAGGACAAGGGCTTACTTGCGATACAGGGGCTTGCTTGCGATGGGTTGACATCTATGACTAAAAAACTCAGGGCAGATCTGTTGCTGCTGGCCATAACAGTGGTGTGGGGCGCGTCGTTTCCTTTGACCAAGATCGTGCTGGATTACATCCCGGCGTTTGCGTACCTTTCACTGAGATTTATACTTGCGACAGCAGTTTTGACAGCTATTTACCACAGGAATTTGAAAAAAATCAATAAAAGAGCACTGGCCTATGGCAGCATCCTCGGGCTTTTTATGTTCGGCGGCATGGCATTCCAGGCTGTTGGCCTGTACACCACATCTGCGTCGAATTCCGGTTTCATCACCGGCCTGAATGTCGTCATAGTCCCGATCATTTCAGCCCTCCTTCTGAAAAAGAAACCCGACCGGGCGGCCATCGCAGGTGTCATCGTAGCGTTTGCCGGGATTTTCTTCATGTCTGGCGGACTGAAGTTCGAATTCACAGTTGGCGACCTGCTGACATTTATATGCGCAATATGCTGGGCGTTTCAGATAGTGTACATTGACAGGTTCACCCGGTGCGAGGATGCGCCGCTGCTCGCCATCCTGCAGTTGTTGTTCACCGGCCTGGCGAGCACAGTGTTGTGGTTCGCGTTCGATTTCGGCAAGCCGGTGGAGTTCAACGCAACGGTTATTGGCATTCTTCTCGTAACAGCTGTATTGGGCTCGTCGCTGGCTTATGGCGTGCAGACTGTCGTCCAGCAGTACACCACGCCTGTCCATACTTCGCTGATATTCACTGCTGAGCCTGTGTTTGCACTGGTTTTCGCCATGATCATACCCGACGCCGAGGGTGTGCGGGAAGCGCCAACGCTGATGAAAATCGCCGGATGCCTTTTAATACTCGCCGGAATGATCGTTTCGGAGCTTAGAGTAGGACGGGGGAAGGATAAAACGGAATGCGGAGGATGAAAAACAAATCAGAATGCGCAGGATAAAGAACAAATCGGAATCGGTCGGTGGACAGATTTCCTTTTTTGATGATTCTGAGCCGGAAGTGCTTTCTTTTTCCGAGGTTTGCAGGATCCTATCGATATCCGCAGCCACAGGAAGGAACTGGATAAGGCTCGGCAAGGTCGCGCCAATTGACGCGGATGCAAAAAGACCTGTGTTTGCCAGATCTGAAATAGAGAGACTCGTCGCTGCCGTGGAGGCCGGCGACAGGGTCCTGAAATCCAGAAGGAACAAAAAGAAAGTCTCCGGCGTGTCGCTGTATGAAAACTACATCACGAACAGCCGCAATATTTCAGTAATCAATGAGATACTTGGACAGGATCGCATACATATTGACGATGATACCATGAAGATCATCATCGCCAATTTTGCCCTGCAGTTTATCTGCCGGCTGCACGGCAAAGGCGGAGCAATGGGTCCCGGCAGCGCGAAAGCTGACAATGCGGATAGTACGGAGATTAAAATAACCAACAACGCGGATAGTACGGAGACTAAAATCGCCAACAATGCGGATGGGACGGGGAGTGAAAAGACGGGAAATCTTATCAGGGAATATCTTGACGGCAGCCTGGAAGTGTATGGATTCAGACCGCTGATCGATGATTTGCTCTGCGGCGTGGAAAACGGCAGGAGCCTGGTGGACAAATGCGGAGACATACTTGAGATGGAGCTTGAATATGTACCCGAAGAGGATTGCCTGGGTTTTGCTTATATTTCGCTCAAGAGCATGTCGCAGAGAAAGCTCAGCGGAGCATATTACACGCCGTTGTCAGTTGTGAAGGAGCTTGTCGGCCTTGTCGGAGACGCTGCCGGTTTCGCCGGAGAAGTAGCCGGTCCTGCCGGAGACGCTGCCGGGTTCGCCGGAGAAGGAACTGGTCCTGCCGGAGACGCTGCCGGCTTTGCCGGGGAAGTAGCTGGTCCTGCCGGAGATGCTGCCGGCCTTGGCGGCAGGAGGATCCTCGACCCGTGCTGCGGAACGGGCAACTTCCTGCTCTACCTTGCATCACAGTCAGTGAGGCCGGAATGCCTTTACGGGCAGGATTCCGATGAACTTGCCGTCCGGATCGCCAGGATAAACCTCGCATTGAGATTCAACATAACCGATATGGATTTTCTGAAGGAGCATATAACCTGCGGCGACACGTTGAAAACACTGCCATTGTCCAGTTATGACCTGATACTTGGCAACCCGCCGTGGGGATACGATTTTACAGCGGAGGAACTGGCTGAACTGGCAGGCGTTTACCGTTCCGCATCACAGAAGACTGCGGAGTCCTATGACCTGTTTGTTGAGCGCTGCCTTTCCCTGTTGAGCGAAGGCGGCCTGCTGGCTTTCGTTCTTCCGGAAGCGATTTTGAATGTGAGATCCCACATGGCCATTCGGAGTCTGCTGCTTGAAAAAGCCGAGTTCAGGTTCGTATCGTTCCTTGGGGACGTTTTCAGCAAGGTCCAGTGCCCTTCGATAATCCTTGGCGTTTCGAACACAAAGGGCAAAGCCGTAAGAACCGAATCCTACGGGATAAAGGTTTATGTGAACGGCCAGTCCTTTACCATAAGTCCGGGCCGGAAGTTCACACCCGATACGTTCAACTTCCATGTAGACGACGAGAAGCAGTCTTGCCTCGATGAAATGTGCAGGAGCGCCGAACTGGCATATCTGAAGGGCAATGCCAGATTTGCGCTGGGGATCGTGACCGGGAACAATCAGGCCTTCGTTTCTGATACCCCGCTCGACGGTTATGAACCTGTACTCAGGGGCAGCGATATATTCAAATACAGGATATCCGACAGCCATGCCTGGATGCGGTTCGAGCCTGAAAGATTCCAGCAGGTGGCGCCAACTGAGCTGTATCGCGCCCCGGAGAAGATTCTGTACCGCTTTATCTGCGATACGCTTGTTTTTGCGTATGACAACAGGCGGACATTGTCGCTGAACAGCTGCAATATCCTCATCCCCGGGATTCCCGGCCTGGCGGTGAAATATGTCCTGGCTGTGCTGAATTCAAGCGCGGCAGCTTTTTTCTGCCAGCAGAATTTCAACTCTGTAAAGGTTTTGCGGTCCCACCTCGAGGCCATACCCATTCCCGTTGCCCCGGGCAGAGTGCAGCAGGAAATAACGGGTATGGTTGACCGCATCATGGAACCTGCTTCAAAAGTCAGCAGCCTGTACGATGAATTGGATGACCGCATTATGGAGCTTTATGGGCTGTCGGTAAAGCATCGTGATATTATCCGCGAATCTTTGAAGGGGAAAAACCGGTTCCTTCCGCCTGAATTATGATTCTGCCGCTGCAATAGCAGTTATGCCGCCGGATTAGTGAATCTATTGCTTAACCATGATTCTGCCGCCGGAACCGTGACTCTGTCACCCGAATCATGATACTGATGCCGGCACGAAAGTCAATCTGCGAAACCCGATGTGAAATTCAGCCCGGAGTTCACACAAAAACCCGTTATAATGTCAAGCAAGGTTCATTATGATATTCACAGCAAACTCATTATGAGAAAAGCTCATATAGTTCTTCATATGTCAGCCATTGCACGAACTTATTCTCCAGGTGCCAGCCGATGGTTTTCTGATTGAGGTGGAACTGTCCTTCGCCTTCGTTGCCCTTATGCTGGAAGTCCGAGTAACCCGGGCAGGAAAGCACTTCATCGCTGGTCATCCTGAAAATGGCGACCCTGTCAGCGAAAAACAGTCCGTAGTACAGGACATCGAACTCGGCTCGTTTGACCTGCTGGATATTACAGTCAAAGGGGTATTTGAACATATCTGTGCTGTTGAGTACACGATTGCTGACATTGGCGTTTTTGCACTGCTCGATAAGGTTTTCTCCGGTGATCCGGGCATCATTTTCCTTCATTACGGTCGAAAATTTTATCTCTATGCGCTTGTTTTCGACTGTGTCATAACGGTCATGGAATTGGTTCCTGGATCTGTGGAACCGGAACAACGCCTCTATCATCAGCTCCGCAACTGTGCCGAATCGGCGCGTGCGAAGAGCGAATATGCCGTCCCTGAATTCTTTTACTGCTGCGTCCATGAAAATCTCCTTTGCCGCGTCTATTATTATACTTAATGTGTTTTCGGATACATTATGGACAGTTTACCATAGCAGATAAGGTGAAGCAATGTATAAGTAAGGTATAAAACTATGCAGAAAACTACCTGGAAATCAAGCACGATAAATGTGATCAAAATGCTTTTATATTAAAATACCCTTGAATAAAATGCTATAATATTGCCAGAACTTGTCCATGGGGGTTGTGTTTATGCCGTTCAAAATAGTGCGCAATGATATTACGAAAATGGAAGTCGATGCCGTAGTGAATGCCGCAAATCCTCAACTGAAGATGGGCGGCGGAGTGTGCGGAGCGATTTTTATGGCTGCGG
>JAAZKL010000208.1 GCA_012799845.1 Clostridiaceae bacterium | reverse complement strand
TATTTCTCCTTGTTGTTCGGATCCCATTTGGAGAAGCGATAGCTGACATCAGACTCAAGGCCGACCGTCCTTAGCATAAAGAGGGCAAGATCCAGGCATCCCGCAAATTCTTCTTCAAGCTGTTCCGGCATGCAGGCGATATGGCCTTCGGAGATCGTAAACTGCCTTACACGGATCAGGCCATGCATCTCTCCCGAAGCCTCGTTCCTGAACAGTGTGGAAGTCTCATTCAGCCTGAAAGGAAGTTCGCGATAGCTCCTGAGCCTGCTCAGATAGACCTGGAACTGGAACGGACAGGTCATTGGCCTAAGAGCAAGTATCTCTTCACTCGGATCATCGAACTTCGCCGGATCGCCCAGGATGAACATACCATCCCTGTAGTGGTCCCAATGGCCTGAGATCTTGTACAGTTCACGCTTTGCCATGAAGGGAGTCTTTGTCAGCATGTATCCGCGGCGTTCCTCCTCATCCTCGACGAACCTCTGGAGTACCTGTATCACCTTTGCTCCCTTCGGCATCAGTATCGGCAGGCCCTGTCCGATATAGTCCACGGTAGTGAAGTATCCGAGTTCTCTTCCAAGCTTGTTGTGGTCGCGTTTCTTTGCCTCTTCCAGTGCTGTAATGTATTCATCCAGTTCATTTTTCTTTGTGAAGGCAGTTCCGTAGATCCTCTGCAGCATCTTGTTCTTCTCGTCTCCGCGCCAGTAAGCCCCCGCTGCCTGGATCAGCTTGAAAGCCTTTATCCTGCCTGTGGAGGGTACATGAGGTCCGGCACACAGGTCAACGAAATCGCCCTGCCTGTAGAAGGAAATCACGGCATCCTCAGGCAGATCCTGAATCAGTTCCACTTTGTAGGGTTCTCCTTTTTCCTCCATGAACCGGATCGCTTCTTCCCTCGGGAGAGTGAATCGTTCAAGAGGAAGATCCTCCTTAACGATACTTCCCATTTCCTTTTCGATCCTCTCCATATCCTCCGCGGTAAAAGGTTTTTCAACGTCAAAGTCATAATAGAACCCATTTTCGATAGCCGGACCTATTGCGAGTTTCGCATCGGGGAACAGCCTCTTGACCGCCTGTGCCATAACATGCGACGCTGTATGCCTGAATGCGTGCTTTCCTCCTTCGCTGTCGAACGTGAGCAGGTTGAGGGTGCAGTCCTTATCCAGGACCGTCGAAAGGTCTTTCACCTCACCATCGATCTCAGCCGCCAGGGCAACTCTCGCCAAACCGGCGCTGATGCTCTCAGCCACCTCTTTTACAGTGATCCCTTTCGGATACTGTTTCAAACTTCCATCCTTCAATGTGATATTTATCATGCAGATCACTCCTTTTGACAGTATTCCATAAACCTTTGCCGCGTCCGGGTACGGTCGAATATATAAAAAGCCCTCGTCCCTGCAAAGTTGTCAAGGGACGAGAGCTTGTTCACTCACGTGGTTCCACCCTAATTGGTTCTCATTGCGACCGTAACGTGAATCAACGTTCGCACTCACAGGGGCGGTATTCAGCTGCTTTCCTTCAAGACCGCTTCCAGCCCGCGACGGCCTCTCTCTGAGAAGGCTTCGGACAGCCTACTTGATCCCTTTCATCGTGCGATTGTTAATATTCGTTTTGATTTATTATATTATACCCCTTATCCGGCCGATGTCAACCAAAACCTGATGAAATCTTTCTGTCATATCTCCCGTCTTTGACAGTCGGAGAGGATA
>JAAZKL010000207.1 GCA_012799845.1 Clostridiaceae bacterium | reverse complement strand
GAATAGTCGGATCTGTCAGAGCATATGCGGCCGACGGTATATGTTACATAGGAAAGCTCATTGTCCACCCTGACTATCAGAACAAAGGGATAGGAACAGCATTGATGAAATACGTGGAAGATCATTTTAAGGGCTGTGAGCGATATGAGTTGTTTACGGGGCATAAAAGCGAGAAGAACTTATATTTGTATCAAAAGCTAGGGTACGGGATCTTCAGAAAGGAAAAAGCAACAGAGAACCTGGAGTTTGTATACCTTGAGAAATATGGAAATGGGGGTAAAGCCGCTCATGATACTGTCCGGCAAAAAGATTCCTGAAAGACTGGGAAATATGGAGGTCGATATTATGATTCACTTTACTTTAACAGAGATATGGAGGACGATATTATGATCAGAACAGATGAATTCAGAAACATCGTCGATTCATTCAACGACAGGCTGGCTGGTGTTCCCGGTGACATAACAGGCATAAAGCTGTCAGAAGAAAAGTGGTCACTGAAGGAGATCATCGGTCATCTGATCGATTCGGCGTCAAATAACCATCAGCGTTTTGTCAGGCTCCAGTTTGGAGACCTGATAGGTTTCCCCGCTTATGATGCCGAAACGTGGATAAGCGCTCAGAAATACAACGAAATGGACTGGATTGATCTGATAACACTTTGGTACAGCTACAACCGCATATTGCTGTGTATTATTGAAGGTATTGATGATAAAGCATTGGATAACGCATGGAAAGTCAGTGAAAAGGAGTTATCGCTCGGATTTCTGGCGAAAGATTACTACCGTCATCTGAAATGGCACATAGAACAGTTTGAGAGCAGGTTGAATGAGATAAATGATTCCGTTCGTTAAGAAAAAATACCGCAGTTAATGCGTTTCCGATATCATTTGAAAAATTATTTGGAAAAAACGTGAGCTTTCGGGGGGTATCTCCAATGGAATACCTGCGTGAATCCTCGGAAAATGAGATGATAGCGCTCTTTTTGCAGACCGAGATCAGGTCGGAGCGGTATCGTGACGAAATAATGAGAGTTATTTCTGATTTGGGGGCGCATGGATCCATCATCCTTGAACCTGATTTAGACTCCTGCGAAGAGAATTCCCTGAGAAAAAAGGTGTTGGCCAGGTTCAGGGGTTATGGGGAAGACAGGGAGATATTCGAGGGTTTCCCTGCGGATGTCCGCTGGGTCTGGGCGAACATGACGGTAAGCGAACTGGAGAAAGTCAAATATATCGACTATGACTACTGGGTGGAACTGTCCGGAGGTTCGAGACTGGCAAAGGATGCAGCAGCCAGAATCAGGAACGGTGTTGAGATATTTGGCGTAAGCAATGAAGGATTTTTGGCCGGAGCAAAGGCTTTTGCCGGCGGGAGCACATTCCCGCCAATGATCCTTGTGTCCGACCATGAAGAAATCATCGTACTGGAAGGCCATTTCCGGCTGACCGTGTATATGCTGGAGCCGGATTCCATCAGGGACATGCTTAAGGTAATGATCGGTTTTGCATCAAAGGAAAAACTGATGAAATGGAGTTTATACTAAAGGCACTGATATTGAGGTAAGTGATATGGCTGAAAAAGAACTGATTGAAACTGACAGGCTGACGATCAGGAGATTCCGTAATGATGACTGGGGCGATCTGCACGAGTATTTGTCAAATGCGGAAGTGGTCAGATTTGAACCATATGATGTATTTTCCGAAGAAGACTGCAGGAATGAAGCCGCAAGACGTTCATCAGACAAGGCGTTTTGGGCTGTGTGCCTGAAAGAGGACAATAAGCTGATAGGCAATATATATTTCAACAGGCAGGAACCTGATGAGTTTTCAAATTGGGAAATAGGGTATGTATTCAACCCTGAGTACTGGGGCAAAGGCTATGCCGCGGAAAGCTGCAGGGCAATTATCGATTATGGCTTCAGAGAACTGAACGCGCGTAGAGTTGTCGCCATGTGCAACCCTGAGAACACACGGTCATGGAGGCTGCTGGAGCGCCTCGGGATGAGACGGGAAGGACACCTGGTCAAAAATATATATTTTAAAAGGGACGAACACGGCGAACCCATTTGGAACGATACCTATGAATACGCCATCCTGGCGGAAGAATGGCTTGATTATTCATCGTAATGTAGTGAATTTGTTTGACAAACAGCTTGTGGCGGGGGCATGCCAGACAGCGTGTATATATCGTATTTTCGGGAGATGAGGAGCATATGGATGAAATTTTGAAAGTAAGACTTGATGATATCCCTCTGAAGCATAAATGCGAGCATGACGGGTATGAGTACTATAGACGCGAACTGGTTCCCGGGAATGAGCCGCATCAGTGCACGATATCCGTGTATGAGATCCCTCCGGGTAAGTCGGCATATCCGTACCATTACCACTCTGGCAACGAGGAAGCTTTTTATATACTGAGCGGGACCGGGCTGCTCAAAACTCCGGCAGGCGAAATGAAAGTGACTGCCGGTGATTTTATATTCTTCCCTGCAGGCGAAAAAGGAGCACACAAGCTGACCAACACATCAAAGACTGATAAGCTCATATACCTGGATTTCGATACGAAAAACGAGATCGATGTGGCTTTCTACCCTGACTCGGGCAAAATCGGGATATGGGGAAAGGACATCAACCAGGTGTACAGGACCAGGGACCAGGTCGGCTATTACGATGGAGAATAGAGCTTACAGGGAGAATAGGATTTACGAAGGGGAGCAGGATTTTAACAAGGGCAAAATAGATTTTCGGAGAGGAACAGGATCTTCATTTAAACAGGAGATAAGGGCATATGGAGATACCCTTTGAACTGCGGACAGCGCTGGAGCGGATATTGCAGGACGCGGACCATGGACAGCTTTTTCGCGACTCACAGAATATAAGCCTCAGGTACAGGACCCGGGGCGGTACCGGCGAACGACTGCTTACGAGTGATGGCGAAGCATTGTCATATGCCATATCGAGGATGCCGGCAACATATGGAGCAGTCCGTACGGCACTCGAAAAGACGCTGGCCTGCGTTGACTGCCGTCCGCGCACATTGCTGGACGCCGGAGCAGGGACAGGAGCAGCTTCCTGGGCGGCCGCCAGCTTGCTGGACCTTGACTGCGTCGCATGCCTTGAGCGTGAGATGGCGATGCGTTCATTGGGCGCCAGGCTGATGGAGGATGGGGTCCAGGTACTGCGGAAAGCAAAATGGATCGAGCATGATCTGGGATCAGGCGATATCCTGAAAAATGGCGAACTTTTCAATAATGGTAAACTACCCGATAATAGCGGACTTCCCGAAAATGATGAATTCCCTGAAAATGGCAGCACCCTGGGAAAGGCAGATCTTGTCATCGCATCATATGTCCTTAACGAGATGGCCGAGGATGCCAGGAAGCGGACAGTCCGGCAATTGTGGGAATCAACGGGTATGATCCTGCTTCTGGTCGAGCCGGGGACACCCACCGGCTATTCACATCTGAAAGAAGTCAGAAATATGCTCATTGAGCAGGGGGCGTTTATTGCGGCTCCGTGCCCTCATTCGGCGGGCTGTCCTATGGAAACGGATGACTGGTGCCACTTCACCTGCCGTGTGCCAAGAAGCCGCCTGCATCGCCAATTGAAGGACGGAGAAGCGCCGTACGAAGATGAAAAATTCTCCTATACGGCATTCGTCCGTGAAACATGCAGCTGCGGCGGCATGCGGATCCTGCGCCATCCCCAGGTGCGGGGAGGACATGTAATGCTTAGGGTATGTACGCAGGATGGCATAAAAGATATAACGCTGACCAAAAAGGACGGCGAGTCATACAAAAAAGCGCGCAAAGCTGTGTCAGGGGACGAGTTGGACTGATCGGACCAAATCATATATAATCAAAATATAAGGTACATAAGTTGGAGATACGAGACACAGGAAACGACAGGAGCAATCAGCAGGAAAACCTGTATGAGACACAGATAATATAGCAGTGAGGCAGTTGATTGTATGTTTCTGTATATATTTTCGATATTTCTGGTAGTTGCATCGAACACTATGTATCATATCTGCCAGAAGTCGACTCCGGAGCAGGTAAATCCGTTCGCAGCCCTTTTGGTGACATACGCCACCGCAACCGCAATAACTGCAGTGACCCTTTTCTTTTATAAACCCGAGAATGGCCTGATCGAGTCCATAAAACAGCTCAACTGGACAAGCATCGTGCTGGGTATTTCCATTGTAGGACTGGAACTTGGTTATCTGCTGGCATACAGGGCAGGCTGGAACATAAGCGTTGGATCGCTGGTAGCCAGCATTTTGCTTGCCCTTGTACTGATCCCGATAGGGATAATGCTGTATCACGAGAAGTTTGAACTGACCAAGGTTATAGGTTCTGTCTTCTGCATCGTCGGCCTGATACTGATAAACAGGAAGTAGGTGCCTTTTGATCTGAAATCCAGGGTCGCCATGGAGGTGGATTGCTATGAAGAAAGTATCGAGCTGCGAGCATTGTGCAAATTATGTGTATGACGATGAATATGGCAGTTATGTGTGCACCGTGGATCTCGATGAAGATGAGTATGCGAGATACTTACAAAGGTCAAATGACAACTGCCCATATTTCAAGCTGGACGATGAATACGGAACAGCAAGAAAGCAGATGTGATCCGCAAATTTCGCACTGTCATCCATGTAAACCTCCTGGTTGATACGTCCGAAACGTAGGTTTTCGGCGATTATCCAGGCGTCAACATCGTCGGTCTTTGGCAGATCGAGGAAAGCTTTTTTAAAAGCATTGACCTGCTTGG